>CALUQL010000037.1 GCA_944322895.1 Candidatus Gastranaerophilales bacterium | reverse complement strand
TGTTGAATACTTATTCAGGTACTAAGATATAACGGAGATCTAACATGAAAAAAGTTTACCTATTATTATTGTCATTTACATTTTTATGTTCACTATCAAGTTTTGCAAACAGTCCTTGTGACAGTGAGATGAAAATGCAACCAAAGACACAAACATCTGTTCCTTGTCAAAAACCTTGTCAAAAATCCAGCAAGAAGCCTTGTGAAAAACCAAGTCCTCAAGCTTATGTTAAACCTTGTTCTTCTGAATGCTTTTTATGTACAAACAAAAATATGAAAACACTTTTTACCCAAATGCGATTAAGTGAAACTCAAATTTGTACTGCGATGAAAATTCAAGACAAATATGAACTTGAAGTTCTTAGTTTAAATGAAAGATTAGAATGTGAAGAAGCAAATCTTTGTCAATTAAAACAAAGTTGTGCTAAAAGAAGCCAAATTAATAAAGTAAAGAAGACAATCAAAAATTTGAAGAAAAAGAGAAAAGAAATTTGTAAATGTTATGAAAAGCAATTTAAAGCATTATTATCAGATCAACAAAAGAAAGCTTACAGAAAATATAAAAAATGTTAATAAATTATACAAGAAGGAGTTCAAATTGAACTCCTTCTTTATTTACGAACAAAATCCATCAAACAAATGGTTTACTTTTGAAAAAATCTCATTAAGATGTTAGTACGGCATATTATGTAAATAAAGGAGTAACAATATATGAGTATTTTAAACGGACAATCTCTATTATCAAGTGCAATGGCTGGTTTATCAAATACATATGCAACTTTAATGTCAAACAGCAGCACTTCAGGCAAAGGTCTTACTTTAGATGATTTGACAAATGTTTCTTCTACAACTTTATATCAATTAGGTTCAAATTATACTTTTTTACAATATTTAACCTCTAATTTTGCATCATTAGATAATGATGGTGATGGAGAATTAACTGGAACCGATTTAAATAAAATAATGACAACAATGCAAACTCAAGGTTTAACTTATAATGAAATTCAAACTTTATGCGCATCCGGTAATTGTGATTCAAGCCTTTATTCAACTGTTTTGCAATACTTTAACCAAATAGATTCAAATGGTGATGGCAGAGTTACTAGTGAAGAAATAACAAAATTTACTTATGATTGTCAACGTGAAGAAGCGCTTGCTAAATATAAATCATATAGAGCTTCTGAAACAAGTTTATACTACAATGACGGCGTTGAAGATGATACTTCCAGTGTTTTAGATTCTCTTCGTCCTAATTTAGGTAATTCAAGCTCGAACTCATAGTTTGATATAAAAATATAGATTAAAAATACTCTTGTCAGGCAAGAGTATTTTTTGTTTATTTTCTTTAAATTATTTGATATTCAGCCAATTAAGTTTATTATTATAAATATGATACAATGGCGAATATTATTAACTTTTATATATTTCATAATGACATTCTGCTTATATAGTTACAGCTATAGTGCTTATGCAGAAGATATAATTCCTGTTGCCAAAAGAGAAACCACAATAAAAATAAACAGTATCAATTTTGATAATTCGGATTCAATAATATTTTTAGGAACATCAGGAAGTGATGAAACTGCAGATATTAAAATAACAAAGCAAATATTAACAGAACCTGACAGAGTCTTTTTTGATATTGAAAACGCTGTTATAACTTTTTCAAATTCTACATATGAAATAAGAAACAGCAAACTAACTCAAGTAAGAATTGCACAAAATTCAGTAAATCCCAATATTGTTCGTATTGTAATATGGAAATCACCCAATTATGATACATCACAAATAAAGGTATTAAAAATAAAGAACAACATTATTATTAAATTAAATAATGAAATCCCAACCCAACAATATTTAACACAAACCTATAAAGAAACAAAAACAAGTGCTATTGAATATTATGAAAAAGCTATTGCAATACCTGAAGAGAAACAATCAACCAACGAATCAGATGAGATTTTTCAAAAAGTACAACAAGCATTTAAAGAAGATGACCAAGAGCTTGTACGTCCAAATATAGAACAAAGACAAGCTAAATTAAAATCAAGATTTTTCTTGGAAAAAGCAATTCCAAGAAACGGAAGTTTACTAATTGGAGGTATTGGCGTTGTTAATGTTGAGAAACCATTTACCTTAACAGAACCTTCAAGAGTTGTTTTTGATTTACCTAATACAATTGTTTTACAAGAATTAAGAGATAAAGAATTTAAATTATCTGAAACTGTTACAGCGAAAATCGGACAATTTGAACCTTCAAAAGCTAGGATAGTAATTAAAACTGATAATCCAAATACATATAGACCTGTATATTCAACGAATTTACAAACTCTTTTAATTGGTAGCAGTAATAATATTTCAGGAGTAAGTATGACTCCCGTCAGAAGCGAACTTACATATTTTAAAGAGCAAACAGTAAATCAAAATACAGATGTAATAAATATAATATTTTCAAACCCAATAATATACTCAATAAAAAGAGAAACTAATAAAATTAACGTTTTATTCTACAATCTTTCAAATTTTGATATAGAATCATTTAACAATCTTGCAATTAAAAATCAAAACGGATTTAATGCAAAGAAAATAGGAACAAATATATACTCAATATCATTCCCTACAGAATCCTCTACATTGGTTGATTGCTATGAAGCCTTGAACGCATCTCAATTACGTTTTGTATTTACGAAGAAAATAACAACAGGAACACAATCAACTACAGAAAAAGTTCAAACACAAGAAAATAAAAATATAATATCATTACCAACACAGACTCAAACACCGGTAAGAAAACCAAGTGAAGAAATAAAGAAAGAAAGTCCTTTTGCTGATTTACTTGAACGTTCACAAATAAAAAAATCTTCTCAAAAGAAAACAGAGCAAGCTATTTCCAAAAAAGTAAAAAATAAGGTTATAGTAATAGATCCAGGTCATGGCGGACTTGATACAGGTGCTTCCAGAGGAAATGTTTTAGAGAAAGATTTAACATTGGATATTGCATTAAAATTAAGAGAATGTCTAAGAGATATGGGCTTTAAAAATATAATAATGACAAGAAGCACAGATAAAACACTGACTCTTGATGAACGTGTACAGATTGCAAATAACAATAATGCAGATATTTTTGTAAGTGTACATATTAATGCCAGTGTTAAAACAGAGATTAACGGAATAGAAACTCATTATTATTCTGACAACGGATATAAGGTTGCAAAGGTAATTCATAAAGAATTAATGGAAAATGTAAATGCAACAGACAGAGGCTTGTTTAAGTCTAAATTTTATGTTATAAACCACACAGAAGCACCGGCTGTACTTTTGGAATTAGGATTTATATCTAATGAACAAGAAAGAAGTTCATTAAAATCAGATAAAAGGCAAATGGGTTCTGCGCAAGCCATTGCAGACGGCATAGTTAATTATTTAACGGAGTATTAATAAATATGGATAACTCTCCTATAGGTATATTTGATTCAGGGGTTGGTGGGTTAAGTGTTTTTTCACAATTAGTGCAGCTTTTGCCAGATGAAAATTACATATACTTTGGAGATACTTTAAATCTTCCTTATGGAAATAAAACTAAAGAAGAACTTATAAAAATCACTCAAAATATTTTTGATTTTTTTAAGTCTAAAAAAGTAAAAGCAGTAGTGATGGCTTGTAACACTACTTCTGCCTTAACTTATGAAACATTAAGTCCCAAATATGATTTCAAAATATATCCTATTGTTCAAACCGTTGCAAAAGAAATAGCAATGAGCGGATACAAAAAAATAGGTATTTTCGCTACTCAAGGTACAGTTAGTTCACATGCATATAAAAAAGGAATTCAAAAGTATTCTCCTAATACGCAGGTATTTGAGATAGCATGTCCTGAGTGGGTTAATATTGTAGAAAAAGAACTGCAAGAAAATGAAGATAGTATAAAAAATATAAAAATGCATTTAGATGAAATGCTTGTACATAATATAGATAAAATAGTTCTTGGTTGTACTCACTATCCATATTTATTACATACTTTATCAAAATTTGCTCCCGAAGAACTTTTTATAAATCCTGCAAGACACTTTGCTCAATACATATATCAAAACCTAAAAGAAAATAACCTTTTATGCGAAGAAAAAAAACACGAGCATAAAATATATGTCAGTGCAAATCCCAAACAATTTGCGACTGCCTCCAGATTATTTTACAAAGTTCAAGAAATAGAAGAGATTAAACTTATACCTCAAAAATAAAGTTTAAAATAAAATTGAGTTAATATTATAAATAATGAAATATAATAAAATTTATCATTCTGATTGGAGAATTTGATTTTCTAAAAAACAACATTAAATTAATAATATGAAAAAGATATTATTAGTTTTATTCGGTTTAATGTGTGTATTAATAAATTCCTGCAGTGCAATGGTTATAGAAGGTAACGTTGCAATGACAGATAAAGTACCCAAGGAATTTTTTGGTGACTGGAAAGTTGTATCTGTTTGCACAAAAAGTACAAATAAAGAATATTTTGACAGTAAAAGTGTAGATATTTGGACACTTAGAAGGACAGGAGACATTATAACACTAATGAATCCTTTATCAGGAGCAAGAGCAGATATTACAGTTAATGACGTGAAAGGGAAAACAGTAAAATTTGAAAAAAGAAGCTATTATCCTGATGAAGAATCGATTGAAACTCCAATCTTAACTTTACAAGGTGACAATTTTACAGGAGTTGATAAAATAAGTATAAAGACTTTTAAAGACGGGAAACTTATTAAAGAAGATTACGTCGAATATCAAGTAAAAGGCACTAAAATTTCAGGATCACCTATTTCAGGGATTTTGGGACTATAATTTATGAGTGAGGATATATGACAAGTAAAAAAGAATTATTTTTTGATGTAATAATTTTAGGTTCGGGACCTGCGGGTTTTTCGGCAGCTATATACACTTCAAGAGGAAATTTAAAAACAGCTATACTTGATATTAATATGTTTGGCGGACAACCTTCTAATTATTTAGAAATAGAAAATTATCCCGGATTTTCATTAATTGGCGGATTTGAATTAATGGAGAAATTTGAAGAACATGCAGATAAATTCGGTGTGGAAAAATTTCCGATGGTTGAAATCGAAACTATAAACCTTATAAATGAAGTTAAAGAAATTGAAACAACAGATACTATCTTTAAAGCTAAATCAATAATTATTGCAACAGGGGCTCAGGCAAAGAAGCTCAATATTCCGGGCGAAGACGAGTTTAAAGGCCGAGGTGTAAGTTATTGTGCCATATGTGATGGTGCATTTTATAAAGATAAAACTCTTGCAGTAATAGGCGGTGGTAATTCTGCCATTGAAGAAGCTGTTTATCTTACAAAGTTTGCGAAAAAGGTATACATTGTGCATCGAAGAGATGAACTAAGAGCTGATAAAATTTATCAACAAAAAGCATTTAATAATGAAAAAATAGAATTTATACTAAGTCATTCACCCAAAGAAATACTTGGAACTAATACCGTAGAAAAAATCTTATTAGAAGATTTAAAAACAAATCAAATAAAAGAACTTCAAGTTAATGGAGTATTCCCCTACATTGGATTTACACCGAATACAGAATATTTCAATGGACAAATGAAACAAAATCAACAAGGTTTTATTGAGACAGATACAAACATGCAAACATCAATAAATGGAGTTTTTGCAGCAGGTGATGTTAGAAATACACCACTAAGACAAGTAATAACTGCAGCTTCAGATGGTGCTGTTGCAGCTTGTTCCAGCATTAAATATATAGAATCTACAACATTCGAAACTGAACAAACAAAAGTATAAATATAAATTTCTTATGCTAATATAAAATTATGAGTGAAAATAGATATAAGAAAATTCTCATAATAAGAACAGGTGCAATAGGTGATGTAGTACATACTTCTGCATTAGTTCAAGCAATAAAAGAAATAAGTCCTAAAACAGAAATTCATTATTTATCAAATAAAATAATGGAATTTATGTTTAAAAGAAATCCATATATTACAAAATTCATTGATTTAGACCCAAAATTTAAATTATTTTCTTCATACACAATACAAATAGCAAAATTGCTAAAGAATGAAAAATATGATTTAGTAATAAACCTTCAACCTTCATTTAAAATAAAAGCAATTACTCATTTAGCCGGAATAAAAAAAGAATTGGTTTATAAAAAAGACTTCAATATTCATGCTGTAACAAATTTTTGGCAAACAGGATTAAAAGCATTTCCAAATATGAAAAAACCGGAACATTTAAAGCTATATCTTGAACAAGAAGTTATCAATAGAGCAAAGAACAAACTGGAGAATTATAAAAGACCATTTATTGTAATAAATGCAGGTGGTGTTTTTTCAAAAAGACAAGGCAGAACTTATCCACTTGATAAATGGATTGAATTAGGAAATAAGCTTCAAGATAAATATAATGGAACAATAATTCTAAATGGAGCTAAAGAAGATAAAGATTTTCTTCAGCCTCTTAACAAAATTAAAAACTCCGTTAACTATATAGGTGAACTAAAGCTTGAAGATTCTTGCGGAATAATTTCTCAAGCAGATATAATGATATCAGGTGATTCAGGACCATTACATATTGCAACGGCACTTGGTGTAAAATCAATTGGTTTATATGGTTCCATGCCTGTTAAAAGAACAGGATGTTATTCTAATGGTATAAATATTTCATCAAAAAAAGAATGTGTACCTTGTAATCGAAGAAAATGTAAATATTTAAAGGGAACAGACAAAATATATGCTCCTTGTATGGAAGAAATCAGTGTTGATTCAATTTTAGATCAAATTTCTTTTTAATAAGCTTTAATCCGACACCAATATACGTACATATAACCATAGTCACAACGAAATAGAAGTACGTAGTTTTTAATGGGCTATAAAACCAATATATATCATGGACATTCTTAACATAAACAGGAATTCCTTTTATTGACATCAAAGTAATTGTTATTAAATACATTATAAATAAATGGTTTGCCATAATATGATATGTATTTTGTCCCATATGATATATAAATTTGTTGTCCTTTATATAAGGATAAAACAACTCAACAACAAACAAAGACATCCAGATACCTGTAATACTTGTAATAATTGGGATTAAGAAGCTGTCAAATTCACCCCAAACAAGAATATAACTAAGTCCTATACCATCAATCGGGGTATAATCTTTATTTGTAAGCCATAATAGACTTTGTAAAGCAACTATTCCCATAAAAATTTTCGTTGTAAATATGTTATATTTCCCTAACACGAAATTTTTATAGAAGAAACCAAGATAAACAAAAAACATTGAAAATAAAGTTCTTATAACAACTAGTATAAATGCATCATTTCTATAATTTGCCAATGGAATAGAAACAATAGCTAATAATAAAAATATACTTAAATGAAACCATTTATTATCTTTAATTGATTTTAGTTTCCTAAACACAAATAAGAAACAAATCATAGTCATAAATAATTGAGTAACAAACCATAAAGGGCAAGCTAAATCTAACTGATGACCATTTGCGAAAGGTGTAATTATATAGTTTTTAAGATTAACATCCATTCCCCAGAATTGCCCTGTTAATTTCGCAATAATTATTGTTACCAATAAATAAAATGCAATATATAAATAATAAGGGAATAATAAACCTTTTACTTTCTTTATTATAAATTCTTGAACTTTTTCAAGATATTTTTCTTTGAACAAATACCCTGAAATAAAGAAAAATAATGCTAAATGAAATGAATATGGAGGAAACATAGGAATAAGAGAAAATTCTAAATGTCCTGAAACAATAATCATTATAGCTAAAGCTTTTAATACATTAACCTTATTATCAAACATTAATTTTTCCTTTATTGTTCAATTCGTCTAACAGGTTTACAAGGATTACCAACCGCCAAAGTATTAGCAGGAATATCTTTAACAACAACGCTGCCTGCACCTATAACAGCATTGTCACCAATGTTAACACCCGGTAAAACAGTAACACTACCTCCAAACCAAACATTATTTCCAACAGTAATAGGCAATGCTTTTTCTAAACATGAATTACGAGTTTTAGCATCCATAGGATGAATTGGGGTATAGAAACTGCAGTTAGGTCCAATAAAAACATAATCGCCAAACTTTACTTTTGCACAATCCAAAATAATACAATTATGATTCATATAGAAGTTTTCACCAACTTCAATATTATAACCGTAATCACAATAGAATGATGATTCAACTGTAATTTTTTCCCCGGTTTTACCAAAAATTTGTTTTATTAATTCATTTCTTTCTTTTTCTTTGGAAGAAGGTAATGAATTATATTTAAAACATAAATCTTTAACTCTTATTCTATCCCTTGTAAGCTGTTCATCTTCAACAGGATTATAGTATTCGCCATTAATCATTTTTTCTTTTTCACTCATAAATACAACCCCTAATCTAATATATGATAAGAAGATTATATTCTAAAAAAATAATATTATCGCGGTTTTCTAAGAACGACTTCAAGAAACATAGGAAAATCTTCAAGTGACAATTGGTTATCATCCATATCCCTTAATTCAAATTCACCTTCACGTATAGCATATATATTATTCTTATTAGGTATAGAAATATTTTCTATTTTCACAGTATCAAAACCAACTTTAGAAGCAAAATCAGCCATCTCATCAGGTCGCATTGTACCATAATTTTCTTTTATTTCATAAGCCCAATTTTCAGGAGTAGCAAGCCATTTTCTATGTCTTGCGAATTCAGTAACAAGCCATCTTGGCATTATACAAGAATCTCCATCCCATTCACATTGACCTTTTGCCGGATAAAAGTCCATACAAAAACGTTTCAGTTTATCTAAAGTACATAATTTCGTAATATCGGCTTTTCTTAATTCTTCTTCATCTTCAATAGGCGGATATGCACCATCTTCTTGGTTAGCGCTGCATACTCTTATTTTTTCCCAAGCATCAGAACCAGGTGTTGCTGGGTCTTTTATAATCAAAACTCCACCTGGTTTTAAAGAATCATATGCTTGTTGCATAAAATGCAATATTGAAGCCTTGGAATATGCATCTTCTCCATATTCTTCACTCGCATAACTATATAATTCATGCATTATACTGGAAGCAATTATTGCATCTTTTTTCTCACCTTTATAAGGAAGATTAAAAGCATTACCCACAGTATATTCCGCTTTTTTCCCGTTTTTCTTATCTTTTTCCTTGGCAATTTCAAGCATTTCAGGTGATAAATCCAAACCATAATACTTATAATCAGAAGGTAAAAAATCACTTAGAGTTCTTGCTAATGCCCCGTCACAACAACCTATATCAGCAATATGCAAAGGTTGTTTTTTCCTTTTATCATCTGTATCAATTTTATTTAAACCACCTAAGAAAAATCTTATATTATCATTCAATTTCATTTTGTTATTCATTAGGGGTATATAAGTATTTAAATTTGGCTCAGATGTACGTTCTGCCTCTTTACCTTTAAAATTAATATTTTGAGACATAACATTAACACTTCTTCTATGTGGTCGATATATACTAACAGGTGATATTCTCATAAACTCTCTCCATTAAATTTATTATTTAACAAATATAAAATACCTAAAATTATTTTTTGCCATAATTTAATTTATTTAACTTATCTTTTGAGTTAAACTAATACTGTTTTAGATTTAAGAGGTAGAAAATGAAAAAATTGGTATTTTCTTTTATACTTTCATTAACACTATTAATGAATGCAAATATCTGTGTAGCAAACCATAATACAGAAAATATCTCTGCAGATGAAGCACTAAAAAAACTAATAAAAGGAAATGAAAGATTTGTAGAATTTAAAGAACAACATCCTGATTCTGATAAAAAAAGAAGAAAAGAAATGTTAAAAGGGCAGCATCCTTTTGTAGTAATACTTTCATGTTCTGATTCAAGAGTACCCCCTGAACTGATTTTTGACCAAGGTCTGGGTGATATATTTGAAATAAGAAATGCAGGTAACGTATTAAATGAACACGTTATTGGAAGTATTGAATACGCTGTTATGCACTGCGGTGTAAAACTAATTGTTATTATGGGACATCAAGATTGCGGTGCTATTGCAGCTACACTATCAGGCGTTTCAGAAACTAAATATATAAAAGCATTAGAAGATTCTATTCAACCAGCAATTGAAGATTGTAAAAAACAAGGTAAAGAAATAAATTCCGATAATGTTGTAAAAGCCCACGTTATGCAAGATATTAATGAACTATTATCTCAAGATAATGAACTTGTTAAATATATGAAAAAGAATAATGTAAAAATAGTTCCTGCTTATTATCATTTAGATACAGGAAAAGTTGATTTCTTAAAATAAATATATTTATGCAAATAAAAAGCCATAATTGTTTGTAAACATTATGGTTTTTTTATTTTAATTTATAATCATTTTACAAATCATTATTATTTGAAGTACTAAATACATCAACTCCGCCTGTTGCTTTATACAAGTTAATAGATGCAATAATTTCATTAACTTTAGATGAAACATTTTGTTGTCTTACTAAAAGCAATTCTTCTTGTTTAACTAAACTATCAATTATATTTGCAGTACCGATTTCTTCTTTTCTTGAAACTAAATAAGAATCATTTTCTTGGAGCTTTAAACGGTCAGACACTGTCTCATAATTCTTTTTAGCTATTTTGGCAGAATATAGAGCATCATTAATTTCTTGAGCGGAAGTAAGAAGTCTTTTATTATATTCTTCAAAATGTTTGTTATATCTACTTCTCATTAACTTCATTGCATTGATTTTTCTTCCACCATCAAATATATCGAGAAAAGGAATAACACCAATATTAGCAAGTCCTGTATTTGTACCGAACAAATTACTAAGACTATATGCGTTATATCCCAAATTACCTGTTATAACAAAACTTGGAAGAATATTTCTTTTGGATATTTTGACATCATATCCTGCTTTCTCAAGACTAAAACGAGATGCGACAACATCAGGGCGATTTTCTGTAATACTAAAATCTATACTTTCAGGAATTGGAAGATTTGTTTTAACAGAATCAAAAGAACTTCTTTCCAAATCTCTGAAACTTCTATCGCCTAAAAATACGTTCAATTGATTAATTAAAACATCTCTTCTTTCAAGCAGTTTATTTTTTCCTTCGATAAGAACTGTTAGTGCTTTTTGTTCTTTTAAGAGTTCATTTTTATCAGATAAACCGAAATCAAATCTTTTTTGCATTAAATCACATATTTTTTCTTGAAGTTTAATTTCTTCTTCTTGCAATCTAAGCATTTCATCAGTTTTAATAAGATTGTAATAATTAATAGCGAAATTAGATGAAAGTGAAATATATAAACTTTTTTGTTCTTGTTTACGAATTTCAAGTTCTTTTTGCATACTCTTAGTTCTTAATCTGTTCTTACCCCATAAATCTACTTCATAACTTAAGGTTAAAGGTAAAAGATATCTATATTGTGAATAATCAGGTATAACCAAATCCCCAAAACGCTCGTCTGATGATGTAAGTGTTCTACCAACATAACCATCGAATGCAATATGCGGTAATTCTTGCGATAAAGCAATTTTAACAATTCGATTACTTTCTTCTATTTGATAAGCTGCAATTTTAAGGTCAAAGTTATTTTTATATAACTCTTCTAAGTGATTTACCAATATTTCATCATTGCATTTTTGCCAAAATGGCATGTTCATATACTCAAAAGTATTTATTTCTTTCTCATTTTTCTTTGCATCGCAACTATTGTAAACAAATAACAATGCAAGAATCGACAGTGTAATAATAATTAATCTTTTCATGTTTTCCATCTCTAATATTTTTTTGTGATATTATAATAACATAAAAATATTTACACATAACAATAGGCATTAAAAACATGAAAAAGAAAAAGAAAGAACACACCCCTGAGGAGTTAAAAAGGGTTAATCATTTTTTACAGGAAAGAAAAGCAAGAAAGAAAAAGAACAGAAAATCATATCAAAAGAAAAGAGTTATAGTACCTGCTATAACAGCATTGTTGTTCTTAATATTAGGAATCGCGGCTATAATACATTCTCTTTATTATCAATCAACAGATGATGCTTTTGTTGAAGGAAGACTAATATCTGTTGCACCAAAAGCATCCGGTCATATAATAAAATTGTATGTAAATGATAATGAGTCAGTAAAAAAAGATCAATTAATAGCTGAAATTGATCCAAAAGATTATGAAGCAGAAGTAAGAAGAATTGAAGCAGAATTATCAGAAGCAATTGCAAATTCTAATGTAGCAGGAAGTGAAACAGAAAAAACCGAAGCTATGTTAGCACAATCAAGTGAAAATCTTGACTCTGCAAAATCTAAATTAAATTTTGCTAAAAAAGATTACAAGAGATATGATGCTTTAAACAAAGAAGGAATTTGTACAAAACAAGAATATGATTCAAGTAAAACTCAATTAGAAGTCGCAAATTCAAACTATAACGAAGCAGTTGAAAAACAAAAAAGTATGAATTCCGCTTTAAAATCAGCAAAAGCAAAAAATGATGCTTCATTAGCAAATATAGAAAAATTAGAAGCACAATTAGAACTTGCAAGATTAAACTTATCTTATACAAAAATTTATGCACCGCAAGATGGAACAATATCATCAAGAAATGTTGAAATAGGTAATTATGTAAAGGTAGGACAACCAATTTTAACAGTTGTATCTCCTGAAGTATGGATTGTTGCAAATTTCAAAGAAACTCAAGTCGGCAAAATGCAAAAAGGACAAGAAGTTATTGTAAAAATAGATACATTTGGCGGCAAGAAATTTAAAGCTCAAGTTGATAGTATCCAAAGAGCATCAGGAGCTAAAGCAAGCTTATTCCCTCCTGAAAATGCTGTAGGAAGTTATATAAAAATTGTTCAAAGAATTCCTGTAAAAATAACATTTACAGAAGACTACTCAGAATATAACATTATACCGGGAATGAGTGTTGTTCCAAGGGTAAAAATAAAATGATAAGGACTATTGAACAAAGATTAAGAATTCCTATCTGGTTGATAGCTTTTACAATAATGATTCCAACCATTGCATCAATACTTGGAACATCAACGGTAACAGTTGGTGTAGGGCATATGGCTGGAGCATTCGGTTCAACAAGAGATGAAGTAAACTGGGTTGTTACAAGCTATATGATTACCCACGCAATAATGTTGCCGATATCAGGATGGTTGGAAAATTACTTTGGAAGAAGAAATTTTCTAAAATTAATTACAATTATATTTGGAATTGGTTCTTTAATCTGTCTCATTGCAACAAACCTAAACACATTGATTTTAGGAAGAATAATTCAAGGTATAGGCGGTGGACCCTTTATGCCTTTATCACAATCCATATTGTTGCAAGTATATCCAAAAGAAAAACACGGAATTGCAATGGGAATATTCTCCATTGCAGTTATGGTTTCAGCAATTATGGGTCCTGCTATTGGAGGTTATTTAGTAGATAATTTTTGTTGGCAAGCATTATTTATAATAAATATCCCAATAAGTATATTCTCTGTAGTTCTAATACACTGCAATGTTATGAATAATCCCGCAAGAGTAAAAGTTAAAAATCCTGACATCGTAGGAATAATATCAATTGTTTTATGGTTATTTTCAATGCAAGTTGTACTTGATAAAGGACAACAATACGGCTGGTTTGATGCAAGATGGATATGCTGGCTATCAGGATTTTCTTTATGTGCCTTTATGTTTTTTATAGTATGGGAGCTTGAAAACAAAAACCCGATTACAAACGTAAGAGCATTTACAAACCTAAATTTCTTAATTGGAACGATCCTTGCATCTTTCCTAAATGTAATAGCATATGCAACACTTGTTGCACTACCAATGTTTTTGCAAAGTTTAATGGGTTACACTGCCCAACTTGGGGGGGCATCAATGATAGCAAGATCTCTTGCTTGCTTTGTTGCAATTCTAATTGTCCCCAAACTCACAACGATTTTAGATAGCAGAATTCTTATTGGCACGGGATTTTTGTTTTTAGGGATTTCTACATTAATGATGACAAATATAAGTCTTGAATATTCATTTTCTTGTACAATTCTGCCCAATATTATCTTTGGTTTTGGTCTCATTATGGCTTTTATACCGGTTTCAGCAATGGCACTTTCAACTCTGCCAAAAAGTTCATTATCCTCAGCTGCAGGTATGCACAGTTTAAGCAAATGTGTAACTACTGCAATTACAATTTCAATGACAAACACACTAATTGCAAGACTATCTCAAGCACATCAAGTATATTTGGTTGACAACTTAACTCAATTTAATAATGTTTTTCTGTATAAATTTTCAATGTTAACATCAAAATTTTTGCATTATTCTGCCGATAATATAGCAAATATTAAAGCCAATACAGTTTTATACAAAGAACTTCTAGCACAATCAAAATTAATGTCTTTTGTAGATGTATTTGCAATATTTGCTCTTCCGGCATTTTTACTGATTCCTTGTGTATTTTTATTAAAAAATAAAAAAGAAGAAAAGAACTCGGTAAAATAGATTATATTAATTAAGAGGAATAAAAATGTCAGAAGTTATAAATTTACACAATATAGAATACTTAGATTCAATAAATAAGAAAACTGTATTTGATAATGAACAAAGTTCATTAACACTAATCTCTTTCAAAAAAGGAAATGAAAGAAGTCTTCATTGCGATGAAAAAGACGAAGTTGCCCAGATAATAGAAGGCCTTGCAGATATAACAATAGGAGAAACCACCTATAGATTAAAATCAGGAGAAATGATAATCATGCCTGCAAAAATTTTACATGGACTAAAAGCTATAGAAGACACAAAAATGTTATTACTACGTCCAAAACATACCCATTAATTTATAATAGAACAAATCATTTTATAAATAAGTTTCTTCTCTTATTTCATACTTTATAGGTTAATATAATCCGTCGCCATACTTTATTTACTTGCAGGTTCAGTAAGTAAAATAGCAGTTTTAAAAATATAACCAGAATTTATTCACTAAAACTTTCTGCCAATCGAATTTTTTGAAATTTTTACCGCTCGGTAAATTTTTATACAAAACATATATTTTTTAGAATGTTTTTTACCGAGCGGTAAAAAAAATTGATTTTTTACATAAAATAGCTTAAAATTTTACCGATAGGTAAAAAATGAATATAAAAGACACTAAAAATCTAGGAAAAATTATTAGAAATAATCGAAAAGCACAAAAGCTTACACAAGCAGATCTGGCTATTGCAGCAAATGTAGGTGTAAGATTTCTTGTTGATTTGGAAAATGGAAAAGAAACTGCACAAATAGGTAAAGTTATAAATGTTTGTAAAGCATTAGGAATTATAATTGAGATAAAATCTCCTTATGAAAAGAATGTGTGAGGCAGCTTTTGAGTAATTTTTTAAATGTATTTCTAAATAACGAGCATATCGGAACATTAGAGAAGGACGGCAATGGAGGTATTATTTTTCAATATTCCGGTCTTGCTGAAAGAATTTTATCCTTAAGTTTACCAATACAAAAAGAACCTTTTGATAATAAAAAATGTAGAGGATTCTTTAACGGATTATTACCTGAAAGTGAACATACAAGAATTGCAATAGGTAAGAAATATGGTATTAATCCTAAAAATGATTTTTCAATTTTAAAAGCAGTTGGCTATGATTGTGCCGGTGCAGTATCTTTTTTCGATAGTTCGGATAAAGAAACTCCTTCAAAATACCTTAAAGAAATTTATGAAACAGACTATACAAACTTATCAGAAGATGAACTTGAAAAATATATTAATGAATTACCACAAAAACCATTAGCAACAGGTATTGAAGATATGCGATTGTCTTTGGCCGGAGCACAAGACAAAACTGCTGTAATTGTTGTCGATGGACAAATAGGAATACCAAAAAATAATGTTCCAACAACTCATATTCTAAAACCGGAAATAAATGGATTTAATGAAACAACCGAAAATGAATATATTTGCATAAAATCAGCTGAAATAGCAGGTATAAAAGTTCCTAACGTAGAAATCGGTTATGCGAATAATAAAAAATTCTTTCTGATACAAAGATATGATAGAGAAATAATTAATAAAAAAATAAGAAGAATTCACCAAGAAGATTTCTGCCAAGCTTCAAATATTGTAAGTGCATACAAATATCAAGCAGAAGGCGGTGTTAATTTTAAAGGATGCTTTGAAATATTGAGAAAAACTACTCAACCTGCCGTTTCTATTAATCAATTTTTACATTTGATTATCTTTAATTTTTTAATAGGTAATAATGATGCACATGGAAAAAACTTCTCAATTCTTCATTATGATAATAATAAAATAGAGTTTGCTCCTGCATACGATATATTGTGTTCACAAGTATATCCTGAATTATCAGAAAAAATGGCTATGAAAATAGGTGGTCATTATAATCATAATGAAATTCTATTAAGACATTTCGAAAAATTAGCAAATGAAGCTGATATTAGTTTTACACAATTTAAGAAAATTATAAAAAATCAATGTGAAATTCTTCCTGATATCATAGACTCAGTAATAAACAGTTTTGAAAATAACATAGGAAAAGATATTTTAGCTGTAGTTAACAAAAATTGTAATAAATTGCTAAAGGAATTTTAATTTAAAATAGAACAAACAATTTTATAAATAAGTTTCTTTTCTTCTTTTGTTGCTTTCTTTAGCATTCTTATTATCTCATTTTCAACATCAAGTTCTTCTTTGAGGTGTTTTGTTTCAAATAGAGATTTTATTTCAACATTAAAAGCTTTTGCAAATTTTTCTAAATTCTCGTAACTTGTAAAATAATATCCTGTTTCAATACGGCTGATTGTTTGGTAATCTAAATCTAATATTTCAGCAAGTTTTTCTTGTGTTAAATTATTCTTCTCTCTGAGTTCTCTTATTCTTTTACCAAATAACTTATTACCCGATGCCATAACTTTATCTCCCAAAGTTATATTATCGAAGAACAAAAAGATAAAGAATGTAGCCTAACATACTATAATATTGACAATTTATGCGTAATACATATAATCGTGATAGTAATATGTTTATTTTTTTACAATTATTATATGTTATACGTCAATAAAGGTGGTTTTATGAAAAAGAATATAACTTTATACTATGGGGGACCAAAGGAATTAATTTTGGAGATTCGATTAACCCTATTTTTTTTGAACGTATTTTAAATATAAAAGTAAAAAGAGGATATCCAACAAATAGTGATTTTGTTGCCATAGGTTCATTAATGCAGATGTTAACACTTAAAAATATTATTAGGTATAAGAAAATTCCGTATTTTCTAAAATATAATCTAAAACCAATTATAACAATGGGAACAGGTTTTAATTGTGATATTGAAAAATCAAATTTTTTAACTAGAACCTATAGAAATGTTTGTCCTGCTATTTTAAGAGGTAATCTTTCTCATAAAACTTTGGAAAAAATAAATAAAAGAGAATATAAAGATGTTTCATATGGTGATTTAGGACTTTTATTTCTATATTTGTTAGAGAAAAAAGTTCCCAAATACTATAAACTTGGTATTATTCCACATACATCTGATTATAGCAATCCAATAATAAACTTGTTATTAGATAAAATTCAAGATTCTACATTGATAGATTTAAGAATGCCTCCGCTTGAAACTTTAGAAAGAATTGCAGAATGTGAGACAGTTATTTCATCAAGTTTACATGGTTTAGTTGCAGCTGATAGTTTAAATATTCCAAATAAAAGAATAAAATTATCTAATCATGGTTTTGATTTTAATGTTGATTTTAAGTTTGATGATTATTACTCTATATTTACAAATGGTTCGCCAAATTATATTGAATTAACACAAGAAAATTATCAATCATTTATACAGGAATTAACCCCGGAAAAAATTTCAGAAGATTATTGTATTTCATATAGAGAAGTTCAAAATTATCAAAACCAGCTTTATAAAACCTGTCAGAAACTAAAAGATATAATTTAATAATAAAATATAAAAATAAATTGATTTATTAATAATTGTACTTTTCTCATTACAGAAAAGTACCAAAAGGCTAGCAGCTTGATATTCCGTTTCTATTTTGTTAATTTCAAACCAAAAGCTTTATAACTCGGACTTCATCCTCAAACAGATAAAGCTTTGATACTGTTTCAATAAACAAAATTACGAAACTACATATATAGCTGCAAATTTAAAATAAAAAATAGATATAATGTGGTTTCTCATCTGTCCATAAACAATAAAAAAGGTTCACATTAGTGAACCTTATCTTAAAATGGGGCGGACAGTGGGATTGTCTTGCTCGTTCGCGATAAACGGCATTTC
>CALUQL010000036.1 GCA_944322895.1 Candidatus Gastranaerophilales bacterium | reverse complement strand
GATATTACGGAAAAGAAAACTGTATTAAAATATAAACTCGATAAAAAACCATCCTCGCAGATTGAAACAAAAGAGGAGATGAAAGTTGAAACCGGATATATACTAATAGGTTTTAAAGGCTGTCATCCGATAACCAATAAAGATTCTTATGTTTTAGATGTTCTTGCTACAATACTCGGTGATGGTAAATCTTCACGTCTATATAAAAGTATAAAAGAACAAAAGCAATTAGTTCATACTATTTCGGCTTCTCATTCTTCAATGCGTGATGATTCTATATTCTATGTTTCTGCAAATTATATAACTGAAGATATAGAACGATTAAAAGATGCTATTTTTACAGAAATAGAGAAGCTTCAAAAAAATGAAATAACAAATGAAGAAATACAAAAGGCTAAGAATATTATTGAGCGTGATACTTTTTATTCAAGAGAGTCCGTTTCAAATATAGCATCTGCTATTGGTTATACAGCAACATTAACAAATGATACTTCATATTACAAAAATTATTTAGATAATATAAATAAAGTTACGGCAGAAGATTTAAAAAGAGTAGCAAAGGAATACCTTGATATTGATTCTTCCGTAGTATCGGTAATATTACCTTCAAAAGAAGGAAAGCCTGATGTGCAAAAGCAACCTGCGAAAAATTATAATGCAAAGGTATTAAACCAAGATAAAACAACGACCAAATATGAACTTGAAAATGGAGCAATATTAATCATTACACAAAATACTGCAAACGATATTATTGCTTTAGAAATGTCATCAAAAGGTGGAAATAATCTTGAAAAAATTCCAGGGATTGCAACAATAACTGCAGAAACAATGCTAAAAGGAACGAAAAAATATAAAAACCAAGAATTATCATTATTATTAGAGGAAAATGGTATAAGAATTGCTCCTTCTGCGCGAGGTGATTCATTCGGAATAGCTGCTAAGTTTACAAAAAATGAAAAAGATTTAGCGCTGGATATATTTGAAGAAATTGCAACCAAAGCTTCTTTGGATTCATATGATATAGAACGCGTAAAAGCAGATAAGATGCATTCTATAAAGAATAAGAATAATACTCCTGATGCATTAGCTTTTGACGAATTTAGAACAGCTTTATGGGCGGGTACTCCTTATGGTAATACCGGTAAAGTACTTCAAAAAACACTGCCTTTAATACAAGAGGAAGATATTGTTGATTTTTATAAAAATCTTTTTCCTGCTGAAGATGTAATTGTAACAATAAATGGCAATGTAGATAGTCAGGAATTTATTAATTATTTTTCTAGAATATTGCAAAAAAGCAATAAGCCTAAATTTTCATTTTTAGATTATAAAAATAAGTTTAAATCATTATTGAAAAATAAGACTGTAAAAGTAAATAAAGACTCACAGGCTGTTTGGCTTTTGTTGGGTTGGTTAACTGATGGAGTAGAAAATCAGAAAGATTGGGCTACACTGCAGGTTATTGATTCTATGCTTGGTTCAGGTATGAGTTCAAGATTATTTACTCAATTAAGAGATGAACAGGGTTTGGCATATCAGGTGGGTTCAAGTTTTTCCGCAAATGTAAATAAAGGAGTTTTTGCTCTTTATATAGCTACAAATCCTCAAAATGTCCAAGTCGCAAAAAAAGGATTATTTAATGAAATAGAAAAGTTGAAAAAAGAATTTGTCACAGAAAAGGAACTTTCGGAAGCAAAAGATAAGCTTTTAGGTAACTATGTTTTATCTATGGAAACAAATATGGATAAAGCTTCTCTAATTAATTCATTAGAAATTAGTGGTAAAGATTTTACGTTTTTGGATAAATATCCTCAAATAATAAATGAAATCACAGTCCAAGATATTATAAAAACGGCAAATAAGTATTTTGCTAAGCCTTATGTTTTTACTGTTGTTGGACCAGTTAAATCTATTGAAAAATTATAAAACATGATATACATTTGTATTTAAAGAGATAAAATTATGCGAAATGAAATTATTAAAAATAAAGAGTTTTACATCCTTTCAAGAAGCATTGATAATGCTGAAGAGTGTATGGTTGTTAATCTGAGAGAAGATTGTTTTGATGTGAGGCTTAAGAATATAAGGAAGTATGAAGTAGATGAGTCAGTTGAACTTTTTACTATGACAGAGAAAGGACAGTTATATTTTGAAACTATAGTAAAAGATGTTCAAGATGACATTATATCAATTTGGTATCCGATATCATATAAGTATCTTCAAAGAAGACAATATTCAAGAGTTCATTTAGATAATGAGGTTGAACTTAATAACAAAGAAGAAAAAATATATGCCAGAATTTCTGATATAAGTGCTGGTGGGTTAAAGGTATATACAAAAGAGCAATTACAGCTTCTAAAAGAATACACAATCTCATTAGATATTGAAAATAAAAAGTTGGATATGGTTTTTGAACCGATAAGAACAGAGGTTTTAAATAATGAATTTGTTTCGTCAGGACGGTTTAAGAATATAACCAGTTATAATAGGATAGCGCTTGTTCAATATTGTTTTAGTAGACAGATAGAAAATAGTAATAAATAAACTTGTAAAACACTAAAAAATATTGTTAAATATTCATAGTGGTTATATTTTAAAGTACAGGTATATAGTTGTGAGTAAAGGTAGTCTGAAAAAGAAGAAGAATATAAGACCCAAAACAGAGTTTTCATTACGGTTAAAGTCAACAATTATGTCTAATATTATGGTCGTAATGTTAGTCACGATAATAGTAGTTACATTGGCTTTGACAGTAGCTTCATATGCAACAATTAAAAATATGCAGGATAAACTTCCTGCTGACTTTATATCTAGTTTGGAAGTTTTTGATAATCAAAGACAGACTGCACAGGAATTTGAAGCAAGACTTCCTGAACTTCAGACAAAGATAAATGATAGTATTATGAAAAATTATAATGTGCAAGACTTGTTTGTAGCATATCATAATGGTAAGAAAGTATATACAACTCTGGACGCAGAAGATAGAGATAAAAGTGTTATAAATTATTCATATATTAAAGATGAAACAAATTTATATCGTTTTATATTTAAACAATCGGATAAATATTCTGTATCAAAATATCGTATAATCTCTTTTAAATTACCTTTTTATAAAAAAGATAAAGAGGGAAAATATATAAAAGATTCCTCATCTAAGTTTCAAATAGACAAAGTATATGATATATACTTAATTGTTCCTCCTGCAACTACAGAAGATATAGGTAAGTTTGTTGATTATGCGAAGAATATATTCTGTGCTGTATTATTTGCGTGTTTTATTGTTGTTTTTATATTGGCAAGAAGTATATCTAAGCCCTTATCTGTTATGGAAAAGACTGTTGCCCAAGTTGCTAAAGGAGATTTATCCGGAAGGTTGGAGTATACTAAATATGACGAGATAAATAAACTTGTTCAATCATATAATATGATGACCAACGCACTTCAGCGTTTGTATTCTTCTTTAGAAGCACAGGTTCAGGATAGAACGAAAGAATTGAAGAGCGCTTATGCAGAGTTGCAAAGTACTCAAGCAATGATGGTGCATTCTGAAAAAATGAAGTCTTTAGGTGAATTGGTTGCAGGTATTATGCATGAAATAAATAACCCTATTAATTTTATTTATGGAAATATGACTCATTTAAGTAATTATTCAAATGATTTGATTCAAATAATTGAAGAATATGCAAAATATAGTGATTCCTTAAAACCCGAAGAAAAGGAAGAAATAGAAAACTTGAAGCAGGAAATTGATTATGAGTTTTTGAAATCAGATTTGCCTGATTTAATTAAAAGTTGTAAAGAAGGTGCTGATAGGGCAAAGAATATTATTCAAGATTTAAAGAGTTTCTCAAGGATGGAAGAAGCATCAATTACAGATGTAGATGTTCCACACGAAATAGATACAACTTTAAATATATTACATAATAAGATAAAAAATAAAGCAGAAGTACACAAAGAGTATATGGAAAATCCACCTAAGATAGAAGCATTTGGTGGTCAGCTAAACCAAGTATTTATGAATATTCTTGATAATGCAGTAGGGGCGATTAAAGAGCGAGGAGATATTTGGATTAGAATAAATGAAGATGAATCTAAGAATAATTTAATAATTGAAATAGAGGATAATGGAATAGGAATGGACGAGGAAACTTCTCGTAAGGTTTTCAATCCTTTCTTCACAACAAAACCAGTAGGACAAGGTACGGGACTTGGCCTTTCTATAACTTATAAAATAATAAAAAATCATCAAGGAGATATAAAGGTTGAATCTCAGCCAAATTTGGGTACTAAATTTATTATAACACTCCCTATAAATATAGATAGGGAAAATTTAAATGTTGGAGTAGCAACTGGAGAATCTGATGGATAAATATAAGATATTAATAGTAGATGATGAGCCGGATAACTTGGCATTGTTATATCGTACTTTAAGAGGTAAATATGATATAGCGAAGTCAACCTCGCCTCTAATGGCATTGGAAATGTTAAAACAAGAGCATTTTCATTGTATCCTTTCTGACCATAAGATGCCGGAAATGGATGGTGTTGAGTTTCTAAAAAGAAGTTGTGAAATATCTCCTGATACAATGAGATTGCTAGTGACGGCTTATACTGATGCAGGAATATTAATTGATGCTATTAATTATGCTAAGATTTATAGATATATAAAAAAGCCATATAATCCTGATGAGTTGTTATTAATTGTAGAAAATGCGCTTGAATATTGGCAGTTGAAGTATGACAACAGTGCATTGGTAAACGATTTGAAAGAACTTTTTGCTGGTACAATAACAGCAATTGTTGAAGCGTTAGATGCAAAAGATTCTTATACACTTGGTAGAAGCAGACGTGTTACATTCTATGCTGTGAAAATAGCAAAAGCTCTTCATTTAAGTGAAACTACAACAGGGAAGATTGAACTTGCAGGGCTTTTGCATGATATAGGCATGATTGGTGTTTCTGATGAGATTCTTTCAAAGGTGGAAAAGTTGACACAGGAAGAATATGATGAAATAAAGAAACATGTTGTTCATAGTGTTCGTATATTAGATGATATAAAACAACTTGCTGATGTTGTAGAAATAATAAAATATCATCATGAATTTTATGATGGCAATGGCTATCCTTATGGTAAAAAAGGAGAGGATATTCCTATCGGGGCAAGAATAATATCTGTTGCAGATGCATTTGACAGTATGGTTACTCCTAAAGCATATCGTAATCAGGTTTTACCTGTGGAAGCACTCAGAAAAATAAAAGAATTGGCAGGTAGACAATTTGATCCTGTTGTTGTTGAAACATTTGAACAGATTTTACCTGAGACATTGCGCGAAATAAAAGAACTGGAACGATCCATTCATCAAGTATAAAAACGATGGATATTTCATAAGTTATATTTTCTATCTCATATGAATTTTGTGCTAATATAGATTTAGTAAATATAGATAGAGGTTAATTTCATATGAGAATGTCAAAACTTTTCGTACAAACATTGAGAGAATTTCCTGCTGATGCGGAAGTAATAAGCCATAAATTATTGGTTCGAGCAGGCTATATAAGAAAACTGACAAATGGAGTATATAATTTTCTTCCATTAATGTGGAGAGTATTGAAGAAAGTTGAAAATATAGTACGAGAAGAAATGGATTCGGCCGGCGCACAGGAACTTTTGATGCCATTTGTACAACCGTCTGAATTATGGCAAGAATCAGGCAGATGGGATGTATATGGTAAAGAGTTGATGCGTCTTAAAGATAGGCACGGAAGAGAAATGTGTCTTGGACCGACTCATGAAGAAGTTATTACTTCAATAGCAAGAGAAGGCATTCGTTCATATAAACAATTACCTGTAAATCTATATCAAATTCAATCTAAATTCAGAGATGAGATAAGACCACGCTTTGGTTTGTTAAGAGGTCGTGAATTTATAATGAAAGATGCTTATAGTTTTGATGTTGACGAAGAAGGTTTGGATAAATCATATGAAATTATGGCAAAAGCATATAGAAATATATTTGAAAGATGCGGTTTAGAAACAAAGATGGTTCAATCGGATTCAGGTGCAATCGGCGGAAGTGTTTCACATGAATTTATGGTTTTGGTGAACGAAGAAGCTGAAAATAATGCAGGCGAAAATGATGTATTTTATTGTACAAAGTGCGGATATAGTGCAAATTCAAACCACGCAGTATCTATCTTGAATGAAGTAGAAACTGATGGAAAATTTACAAAGGCAGAAATAGTTGATACACCAAATACACATTCAATAGAAGAACTTGCAGCATTTTTGAATATCCCTTCAACAGTTATATGTAAAGCTTTAATTTATGTTGTTGACGGGAAATATGTTATGGCTCTAATAAGAGGTGATAGAACTGTAGAAGAAACAAAGCTAATGAATGTATTTGCAGGAAATGATATTAGGATTGCAAGAAATGATGAAATAGAAGAAATAATGAATGCAAGCGGATTTAATGCTGTAGCAGGTTTTATAGGTCCTAAGGGGCTAAAAAATATAGAAATAGTTGCTGATGAAACTGTAAAAGATTTAAAAAACTTTGTTATAGGATGTAATCAGAATGACAAACACTTAGTAGGTGCTAATTGGGGAATAGACGTTGAATTACCTCAAAAAGTTGCAGATATAAGACTTGTTGAAGAAAATGATAAATGTGTTGATTGTGGTGCTGAATTGAAAGTTACCAAGGGAATTGAAGTTGGTAATATTTTTAAGCTTGGAACTAAGTATTCGAAAGCAATGAATGCAACCTTTACAGATAAGGATGGTAAAGAAAAACCATTTATAATGGGTTGTTACGGTATAGGAATATCTAGAACTGCGGCGGCAGCAGTAGAAAGACATCATGATGAATATGGAATAAAATGGCCATTGGCAATTGCACCATATACAGTTATTGTTGTACCTGTAAGTGATCAGGATGAAACCCAGATGAAAGTTGCAGAGGAAATTTATAATAAGCTTCTAGCAGAAAATGTTGAAGTCTTGATTGATGATAGATCTGAAAGAGCAGGAGTAAAACTGAAAGATGCTGATTTGATTGGTATCCCATATAGAATTACAGTGGGTAAAACAATAAAAGATAATCTTGTAGAGTTTAAGACTCGTGCAAATAATAATGTTGAAACGATTACACCTGATGAAGCAATTGCAAAGATTTTAAGTCTATAGGATAAATAAAAAATGGTCATTTGTGAAATATTTCTTCATAAATGACCATTTTTTATCAAAAATAAGAAATGTTTTCTTTTTTATAGACAGACAAAGGAATAATATTTTGATTTCAGTGTTATCGTATCCCTCGTGTAAGAAATATAGTATATCAAGTAATAATGTCGTTCGAACTTTTACAGGTAGTGACATTTCAGATTTGCTTGCAAAAGGCGATAAAGCACTTAATGAGAATAAATATTCTGAAGCATTGAGTGCATATGAACAGGCAAATAAATTAAATCCGAATGAAAATATAGTATATAAGAAACTTGCAAAAACACAGTTCCATTTGAAGGATTATGCATCTTCTGAGAAAAACTATGAACTGTATCTTGAAAAAGCACCTGAAGATATAGATGCTTGGATAGAACTTGGAGAGACTCAAAGACAAGCCGGCTTGTATCAAAAGGCTTTGAAAAGTTTTGAGAAAGCTGCTTCTTTAGATTCATCGAATGATTTAGCAAATCGAAGTATATTAGAAACAAAGAATAATATATTGAGTATTTATTCACCGCAAAAGGCTCAAACGGAAAAAGCAGAACAAGCTCAGAAAAATTTACGTGCTGCACTCGATATGACCGTGAAATATATGACACCTGAATTTATGCAGGGTTTAAAGGATGTTACAGTCCAATTTGGAGAAACTGCTTCAATGGGCGGAACGTCTAATATTGCTCAATATGAGAATCATAAGAAAGCAATTACAATTTCAAATTCATATATTTATGCCGCACCTCAAGTTATTGCTGCATATTTGTCTCATGAATCTGTGCATGCACACGATAATGATCCATATACATCAATAAAAGAAGAACAAGATGCATATCAAATAGCTGCAAAGTTTTGGATGAAGAATTCTAATGGGGTAAAAGATCCTGAAATGGATTATGCCGTATCCTTGTACAAACAATCACCTTCAACATTAAATGACAGAGTTGCAGAAATATATAAACTCAGAGATCCTGATATAGCTGATACATCCCCCAATCATCCGCCTAAAAAGTTGTTTCATTTTAATACTTCAAAAACAAAAGCAGCCAGTCAATCTATAAAATCATATGATGTTATAGCTTAGAATCTTGTTTATCTTGCGGAAGATATATTTTAGGATCAACTATTGTTTCAGGCAATTTGACTTGGCCTTTAGATGCTTCAAAAATTGTTTGTGTTGCATATGCAACGTAATTTCTGTATTTCTTTTTTGATATTCTTTTTTTCTGAATTATATTGTCAACTATTTCAAAATAATCTTGAAGATATTTTATCCTGTTATCTTTATCTTCATATAGCCACTGTAGAAAAGGTTTATTTCCTTTTTGTGCATTACAAGCACTATGCATAGATAAATAGTTGCTAATATCGTCATGATTATTTTCAATATCATAAGCTATTATATGATCTGTGTTTGCGACTGAAGAAGATAAAAACCTTAAAGCAATATCATAAGATGCCCAATCTTGATTGTGCTTATTCTTTCCTGAATATTTAACAATCCAAGCAGAGTTCATATCTGATGAAGTCGGGAAGTTCTTTGCGATTTTTTGTAATTTTTCATATTTTTTTGGATTGCGAATCTTGATCTTGCTTATTCTGTCAATCATTATTTTCCTTCGGAAAGGAGCGGTTGTATTATTTTTTCTTATAATTTGTTGTAAGCTCTTAATCTTATTTAATAGAATAGTTCTTTCATCGTCAGGAAGTGTTTTTGCAAGAGAACGCATTTTCTTTATTTGACGCATCTGAGCATCTTGTAAGATTGGCATTTTTGCATTTCTAAGGCTAACGAGAAGAGTTCTTATATCTTTACTGTTTCCTGGTTTTTGTGATAGTTTATAAAGTTCATTGTAAACACTTTCTTCCACGGGTCTCATATATTCTGTATATTTGCCAAGATGGTCTAGATATTCATCGGGTTGGAGTTCTGCAAGTTCTTTTGCAATCAAATTGAATTTTGTTTGATTTAGCATTTTCTTGCCACAGGAAGGACAAGTAATGTCACAAAGTTTTGATACGGCAAAATCTCCAGATTTTTCTGCAATATGTTTTTTATCTGTTGAATAAGTCCTTTTTTTTGAAGAAGTAAAATTTACGGGTAAATAGTATGTACTACTTAGCGTATTAATTGGACTTTCAATTGCATTTGTTATAGGTGCAGGCAAATTATTGGGTTTGTTCACCCTATTTGAATAAAAACTTTTAAACGATGTAACCGGCTGTATTTTCATGTTAATTAAATAATGTCTACATTTACATGAAAACCAAAAATTAATATTTTTGTCAAATTGAGTTACAAAATGTAAATATGAAAATTTAAGTGTAAATTTTGAATGTTTTTGAGAAAATATTCTTTGTTTTTGAAAAATAAAGGTTTGTTTTTTGCAAAAATGGTTATAAAAAACTCTAAAATGGCAAGTTTTTTGTATAAAAAGAATTTTAATATAATTCTAATAATGCAAATAAATTTGTTTTTGAATTTTAACTTGATATGATTGCTAAGGTCGAACATGTTAAAAGGTAAGTAAAAAGTGAAAATCTCCGCAGTAGATAGATATAAAACTACAGAAAGACAAAGAAGCAAAATGCAAAATAATGTGAGGGTAAATAATACATTCTCTCACAATAATAAGTTACAAAATTTTAGCGGAAGTATATCTGATACTGCATTTAATTTATTGGATAAAAGTTTTAGTATATTAGATAAAAATGCGATGATACAAGTATCTTTTGTTGATACTGTTTCAACAAATATTCCAAGAACACTGGTTGATTTAAAAACGGGGCTTGCTGCTGCATTAGAAACATGCAGACGTGAATTTTCAGGTCTTTTTGTTAATTGTTTGATGCCTGGTTTAGTAGTTAAAGCATTAGCGGGTATTCTGCCAAAAGATAATCAACTAAAAGGTACAAATGTTGTTGGTTCGTGGGCCAACGGTGATTCTATTGAAAAGTTGAAAGGTGCTTATAAGCAGGCTCAACTTTCAGGTGCTGGTGATAAAACGAGAGCATATGTAGAAACAGTGTTAGGTTCTTTAGAAGGATTAAATGGAAAAAATTGGGTTAAGTATGCTGATAAAGCTTCTGAACCTATATATCAAGAAGCTATTTCAAATATCACACAAGCAATTTCATCTTCAGGTTCAGAAAGAAAGAAGTTATTAAAACAGGCACAATCAAAGTTGGCAGGATTAACAAAAGCTGAAAGTATATTAAAATTTAATGGAACAGCTCAATCAAACTTAGAAGAAACTCTAAGAGACGTAGTAGATTTGGGTGGCAAATTTGAGAGCGTTAAGAATAAGACATTGTCTGCGGCAGGTGCAACTGCCGATGATATTATTCAGCCAGAGATATCTTCAAAGGTTTCAAGTGCTGTTGACAAATATGGCTCATCGTTAAAAAACTTTGTTAATAAGAAAAGTTTAATTGGGATGGGTATAGTTATTGGTATTGCAGTTAGTATACAAACAATAAATAGAGCAATAACTAGAAAACAATTTAAAGCAGAGGGTGCGCCTATATATAAAGATTTCGGCAAGAAAGATACGACGCAAAAGATGGATGAAAAGCAAAAGAAAGGCTTTTTTGTTAAGAAACTTGTTGCAGCTGCGAGTATGTATGGGTTAGCTGCAGTATCAATGATGAAAAGACCATCTCTTGGTATGTTCCAGTTTTCGGGGATTTTCCCAACAATGGATCAGTGCCGTTGGATTGCATCATCTACTTTTGCTAGCAGAATGCTAGGTGCTGAAGATGAGAATGAATTAAGAGAAACTACAGTCAGGGATATTGCTTCATTCTCCGGATTGTATTTTCTTGGTGATTATGTAAAAAAAGGTGCAGCTTCAGCTATAGAAGCAATTTCTAAAACTGGAAAAGGCAAACAGTTCTTTGGTGAAAATATAGTTTTGCTAAATCGTAAAAAAGAAGTTGCGAAACCTGTTCTAGATAAGAGTGCTTCTTTTGGAAAAAAATTGATATCTCAAGCAGGATATAGAGCAAAACAACTTGGAAACTGGATAAAGAATACAGAATTAAAATCAGCAGCTGAAGTGGCAAATACAAAAACTCGTAATTTAAGAAATATATGTCGTGTTGCAGATATTGCTTTTTCTGTTGTTATGCTAGGAATATTGCTTCCCAAATACAACCGTTCAGTCACGGAAAAGAAAGTTGCTGCAGCAAAAAAACAAGAAGAACTTCAAAAACGAGCAATGCTTGATTTTTCTATCGTACAGAAGAATAATACCCCTCAAATTTTTAAAAATTTAACATAAGTAACAATTTTTTGCAGGACTCGCAAAAAAAAATAAGTTTGAGTTTTGTACTAATGTTGAGTTGTTAAAAACTCAAGAATAATGTATAATGAATCAGATTCCCGAAGATGTAAAGGAGAGAAGTAAGTGGTTGACAACAGGTCAGCTGGTGCGCTCGGGATTGGTGGCGGTATAAATTTCAAGAGTGGAGATATATCAGGTACTGCAGCCAAAACCTCAGATGACAGAGCCAGTCAAGGTACTGAATATTTTATGCAGGAAGGTGAAGAACAGCAAAATTCTCGCCAAGATGACTATGTTGATAGAAGCATGCAACTTAAGGCTTCTTTAAATTCTCTTGCTCTTTTAAATGTTGTTTCGGTACTTCAAAATAAAAGAAGAAATATTCTATTAGATGACGAAGATTATGCCGAAAAACTTCAATATAATAAAGTTCAGAGAATCGATAAAGAAAAAGATGAAGAAACAAAAAAGTAGAACCAAGATTTTAATCTTGGTTCTACTTTTTATGATTTTACATTGTCCATTCTGTACTATGAATTTTCCTGGCAAAATATTCTTCCGGTGTCTCTCTGTCTATTAAAGTTGTTTTTTGATTAAATTGAGGATTTTCTTCTTGAGTCGCTCTTATTTGACCGGCAGTTATAGGAAAAACATAATTTGACCCCCAAGTGCCATATGAAACTACTTTATCATCAGGTGTATTTTCATCAATTTTAATTAGCGGTTTCATTTCTTGCTTCTTTTCCCCAAATTTTACAGAATTTTGCATATGGTTTGCAGACATTAAAATAGGTGCTATTCTCATTTTTTCTCCTTCTCTCTTAATTGAAATAATAAACACACATAATTAGTAAAAATTGTAAAAGAAGTTTTTGCTATTAAAAATGAAAAATATTTAAAAATTTTTCTAAAATAAAATATTTTGATAAAATGTTAATTAGGAAGTGAAATATGAGAGAAAATCTGATAAGAATATTATTGTTATTTCTTATGTTAATACCAATACAGGTATATGCCTTGGAGTTTGCAGATATAAAACATGGTTTTTGGGCATATAAAGAGATTGATCTTTTGACAGATGAGGGAATAATTTCCGGATATCCTGATAATAAGTATTTGCCTCAAAAATTAGTAACAAGAGCGGAATATGCTGCTATGGTTATAAAAACCATTGGACAGGAGAATATTCCTATTGAAACGATGTATACTTTTGAAGATATAGATAATAGCCATTGGGCATGGGGATATATTTTGAGAGCTGTAAATCTTGATATATTAAAACCCGCATCTGACAGCTATTTTTATCCGGATGATTATATTACCAGAAGTGAAGTAATAACTTTTCTTGTAAATATACTAAAATCAGAAGATATTTCTAAAAAGGATGCAATCATAGCTCTTCAAAACTCGTTTGATGATTTTGATGATATTCCTGATTGGTTTAAAGTAACAGCTGGAAAAGCGGAAATTCTTAATGTTATAGCTAAAGAGCCTCCACGTGAGCGTTATCTTGATTATGATAAGTATGTAAACAGAGCTCAAATGGCAGTATTTCTAGCAAGATTAAAACAAATAACTGATGGTTATATACAGGAAAGAATTAAGGCTGAAAAATCTCCCAAAATAGGAGAGGGAATAATTGTTGAGAATGTTCATAGAATTGATGATGTTGTTACATTACCGGTAAATACAATACTTCCAATAATGATAATAGGACAAATAAGTTCCGAAGATGCAGAACCCGGACAAATGTTTCAAGCAAGATTCGCTAATAATATTGTTGACTATGAGCATCATATACTTTTATCAAAGGATATAATTCTTATTGGTAAGATTTTGGATACAACAAAAGCTATTAACTTTGTTAGGAATGGAGAAATGATATTCGAACTATCGGCCACTAATAATGATAAGAAGCTTACAAGAATACTTGGTGTTGCAGAATATGAAGCAGCTCTGGTTGAATCAAATAAAGTTAAGAAAGCTGCAAAAAATATTATAAAAGGTAGAGATTTTATTGCAAAAGATGGACAAATTCTTTATATAAAGTTATTTAAACCAATGAGAGTAAATATTGTAACAGGGGAAGTATTAGATTAATTAATACTTTCCTTCTTATAAACTCCCATGTCTTCCAATGCTTTTAAAAAGTTTTGAGCAGTTGCTTTTTGTACATCAGGAGGAACAACTCTTAAAAGCTCAACGGTTCTTGAAATTATTGGATCTTTGTCATACCAACGGTTACATACTTTTGGTCTTACCATTTCATAAAATTTATCAATAGCCTCTTTAGAAACTTTCTTTTCAATTTCCTGCAAGAAAATTTCTGCTTGAGACTTCAATTCAGCCTGATAATTTTGAAGAAGATTAATTACTTCTAACAAAACAGGATCATGATCATACCATCTTTTATAACTGTGATTCACTTAGATTTCCTTTATTTTGGTTGACAACAGCAGAATCATCCTCATTATATCTTTGGATATCTGCTCCTATCATTCTAAACTTATTTTCAAGAAGTTCGTAACCTCTATCTATATGATATATATTATCAATTGTGCTTTCACCTTCTGCCATAAGTGCCGCAATGACAAGAGATGCACCAGCTCTTAAGTCAGAGGCTCTAAGGTTAGCACTTGTTAAATTTTTTACACCTTTAACTAATGCATGGTTTCTTTCTTGATGAATATCGGCTCCCATTTTACGAAGTTCAGGAACTTGCATAAATCTGTTTTCGTACAAACTCTCTGTAATAATACTAACTCCATCAGCAACCGTAGCAAGCGCCATTGCTAAAGATTGCAAATCTGTTGGAAATCCAGGGTAAGGCTGTGTTATTACGTTTATGGCTTCAAGTCTTCTTCTGCAACTAACTTCAATTGATGTAGGATCAATCAATTTAATATCAGCCCCCATTTTGGTAAGTTTTGAAGTATAAAATGTTAAATGATTAGGAAAAATATTTCTTATTATCCCTTTACCTTTAGTCGCAATAAATGCGGCCATATATGTTCCTGCTTCAATTCTATCCGGTATTGTTGTGTATTCTATTGAGTGTAAGTTTTCTTGTTTTACACCATTAATAACAATTTCAGATGTTCCTGCGCCAACAATATCAGCACCCATTGCGTTTAAGAAATTAGCTAAATCAACTATTTCTGGTTCTTGTGCTGCATTTTGGATTCTTGTAGAACCTTCTGCTAAAACTGAGGCAAGCATTATGTTTTCAGTTGCACCAACTGATGGAATATCAAGATATATATCAGTTCCTGTTAATTTTCTTGCTTTTGCGTGAACATATCCGTTTTCTATTTTTACGCTTGTTCCAAGAGCTTCTAAGCCTTTAATATGAAAATCTACTTTTCTTTCACCGATTGCACAACCACCAGGAAGAGCAACAATTGCTTCTTTGCATCTTCCAACTAATGCGCCAAGAACAACAAAAGAAGCTCTCATTCTGCTTACAAGTTCATAACTGGCTCTAACACTTGTTATATCAGTTGCATCTATAGTTATTGATTTTTCAATTTTATTATATTTTGTTTTTGCACCAAGTTGTTCTAAAACATTCAACATTATTACAACGTCAGTAAGTTCCGGAACATTGTAGATTTTACTTTTACCTTTTGCCAAAAGAGCGGCAGCCATAAGTTTTAATACTGCATTTTTTGCTCCACTTATAGAAACCTCACCTTTTAATTGTTTTCCGCCAAATATCCTAATCTTCTCTGTCATGTTCCTCCAAATGACATTTGATATTCCAAGTCACTATAATTAAATATACACTATATTATATAATAATATAACTTCTATCTTTTATGGTAAATAGATTAACTATTGTAAACACTTAATATTATATCATTCAAATGCACTATATTATTCGTTCTTATTTACATATAGAATGTATAGGGAGAGGGTTATATATGATATCGAATGAAGAACTGATGATAAAAGCAAAGGAAGTTTCAGATATGGCATATTGTCCGTATTCTGAGTTCCCTGTTGGTGCTTGTGCTTTATTTGAAAGTGGAAAATATTATATCGGATGTAACATTGAAAATTCCAGTTACGGACTAGCTCTATGTGCTGAAAGAAATGCGATATCAAATGCTATAGCTAGTGGTGAAAAAACACGATTAATAAAAATAGCTATTTATTCACCAAAATCTTCTCAGTGTTTTCCTTGTGGTGCTTGTAGACAATGGATTCAAGAGTTTTCACAAGGTTATAATGCAGAAATTATACTTGAAGATGATAAACAAGGTATTAATATATATTATATTGATGATATTTTACCGTATTCGTTTAAGCTGGTATAATTTGGTTGTATAAGAGTAATTGATAAACAAATATTGAAAAAGAGGGTAAGTCATTGGCTGATTATTCAATTAATTATGAAGAAATATCTGAATGGTTAAAGTTATATAAGTCTGCTGAAGATGAAAAACAGAAGAAGCATTTGCAAAATGTTATAGCATTGGCAGCGATGCCTTTGGTTAAGAAAATTGCAAGGGGTTTAGCGAGAAGAAATACAGACCCTGTTGAGGATATTATGCAAGTTGGCAGTGTTGGTCTTGTTAAAGCAATACAATTGTATAATCCCAAAGTAAGTGAAAATTTCAAAACATACGCTACCTATTTAATTACCGGTGAAATCAGACATTATTTAAGAGATAAAGTTTCAATGATAAAAGCACCGAGGGAAATATATGAGCTTGCATATCGTGTAAACAAGCTGATGCAAAAGTTAAAAGATGAACAGGGTAATGAACCATCTGAAACTGTTTTGGCTGAAGAACTCGGCACTTCTGTTGGTAAAATAAAAGAAGTAATTGATGTTGAAAGAAGAAAACAGACAATTTCTTTGGATCAGGTTATCTCTACAGGAGCAGATGAGTCTTTATCATTGTTTGATAAGATTGCAGATGATAACCATTATAATTTAGAGTCTTTTCAAGAGGACAAAATTCTTATAAATGATGCTATAAAAAAATTAGATGTAAAATTACAAGAAGTTATTGTATTAAATTATTTTGAAGATATGAGTCAAACTCAAATTGCTTTGAAGCTAGGGATTTCACAAATGCAGGTATCCAGAAGATTGAAAAAAGCATTAAGTATGCTTCTAAATATATTGTCAGAAAAAGAGAGAAAGTAGAAGTAAAAGATTATGATAGATGAATTATTGCTGATTTGCTTTTTTGTATTAATAACTGGTGCGTGTATAGGCAGTTTTTTAAATGTTGTTGCATTAAGGGCTATATCAAAAGAATCGATAGTTTTTCCTTCTTCAAAATGTCCTTTATGTAATGAACCAATAAAATGGTATGATAATATACCTGTTATATCGTATTTTTTTACATTTAAAGGAAAATGCAGAAACTGTGGAGAAAAAGTGAGTATACTGTATCCCATAGTGGAAGCGCTCACTGCAGTACTATTCATGGCTGTATTTTTAACTTATGGTTTGACTTTAAAAACTTTGTTCTTATTGATTTTATTATCAATATCAATTGTAATAATGATTACTGATATAAAAAGAGAATATGTTTTTGATATACATAGTTGGATTTTAATTATTTCTGCTATTATTGCTTCTTTAGTTTTTAAAGGAGTAGAAAATTATTCTTTTACTGCAATTGGATTAATTGTTGGTGTTTTTGTTATGGAAATGATAGCAAGGCTATCATATTATCTTGTAAGAAAAAAACAAGATGATTCACAAATACAGGAAGCTTCCGAAAATCAAGAAAAAAACGAGGAAACAAGTAATCAAGACGAAAAGAATAATGAAAAAGAGGCATTAGTTTCTGAAGAAGCACAAGCTAATGATGAAGAGGATGTTGATATAAATGATTATGTAAATAAGAATAAACGTGCTTTTGGTGAAGGAGATACGTATCTTGCTGCGGCTGCAGGTGCTCTTCTTGGTTGGAAGTACTTCTTGGTTGCGGTTGCTTTCGCTATTATCATACAAGCAGTTTGTATATTGCCTCAATTTTTATTTGGATTATATAAAAAAGAAGAATATAGATTATTGACTTCTTTAACTTCATTTGTTGTATTGGCAATTATATATTGGATTTTATCTAATATTATCACTTTACCTTTATTAGTTGTATTTGCTTTTGTAATTGCTTTAATTTTCTTTGCAATAGATTCAATTACAAGGCTTAAGAAAACAGTTAATGAACAGGGATTTATTGCAATTCCATTTGGTCCTGCACTTTTATGCTCTATGTTTATAGTGTTTTTCTGGGGTACATATATTGTACAATTTTTAAAGAAATATATTTTTATGATTTCAGTTTAATTTAATTTTTATACCCAAAAAAAGAAGTCTTTTTTAAGACTTCTTTTTTTATTTCAAGATTTTTTATTCTTTCGATTTTAAAGCTTCTCTTACTTTTTCTTCTATTTCAGCTTCTAAAGCAGGATTTTCAGCAAATACTTCTTTTACTTTATCTCTGCCTTGACCTAATTTTTCATCATTATAGCTAAACCAAGCGCCTGCTTTTTTTACTATATCTAAGGATACTGCCATATCAAGGATACAACCTGATTTGCTAATACCTTTTCCGTAAATAATATCAAATTCTGCAGTTCTAAATGGGGGAGCAACCTTGTTTTTTACAACTTTAACTTTTACTCTGTTACCTATTTCTTTATCATCTTTCTTAAGAGTTTCCGTTTTCCTGATATCAAGTCTTATACTTGCATAATATTTAAGCGCATTACCACCTGTTGTTGTTTCAGGGCTTCCATACATAACGCCTATTTTCTGTCTTAATTGGTTGATAAATATTACAGTAGTATTGGTCTTACTTACTATACCTGTAAGCTTTCTTAATGCTTTAGACATTAATCTTGCTTGAAGTCCCATTTGTTTATCTTCCATTGCTCCTTCAATTTCGTCTTTAGGAACCAATGCAGCAACAGAGTCAACAACTACAATATCTACAGCGGCACTTCTTACAAGTTCTTCTGTTATTTCTAAAGCTTGTTCACCAGTATCTGGTTGTGAAATAAGTAATTCATCAACATTAACACCAAGGTTTCTTGCATATTCAGGGTCAAGAGCGTGTTCTGCGTCAACAAAGGCTGCAATTCCGCCTTTTTTTTGACATTCAGCTACAATATGTTGAGCTAATGTTGTTTTACCGCTGGCTTCCGGACCGTATACTTCTATTATTCTTCCGCGAGGAACTCCACCTATGCCTAATGCAACGTCAAGAGATAATGCCCCTGTTGGTATTGTTTCTACCGCTACGGCTGGTTTATCTCCCAATCTCATTATTGAGCCTTTCCCAAAATCTTTTTCTATCTTATCTATAGCAACTTTAAGTGCTTTTTTTCTTTCTTCTGAAATGTTTACAACTTCTGTTTCTTTTTCTTTTGTTACCATTTTCTAAATCCTTCTGTCTACAGAAACATTATACCATCCGTATATAGATAACTGTACAATTTTACTTTTTGCAACATTACGTATTATTTTATGTTAGGAGTAAATTTTTTTGTTAAAATTGTTACAGGATTTATCAGTATACAGGGGATATTTATGAAAAATAAAATAATTATGTTCTGGGCGATAGTAATCTTAACTATCATTTCTATTGTAGTAATCAAGGTTAAACCTATTCCTTTGGGACTTGATTTGGTTGGTGGTTCAAGAATTGTACTTGA
>CALUQL010000035.1 GCA_944322895.1 Candidatus Gastranaerophilales bacterium | reverse complement strand
GAAATGGAAGTAAAAAGACTCGATACAATGGTAACAGCACTACAAAAACAATTAGAAGCAGTAGAAGAAGCAGAAGGCAGTGCAATCGACAGAGCAACTCCAAAATTCAACGGTGTAGGTTAATACAAGTAACAATATATAGAAAAGAGGAAACAATATGTTTCCTCTTTTCATTTGAAAATAAAGAATACAAGTTTTTAAAGATACTAATAATTTTTTTTATATATGATATAATTTCAAATAGAATAATCTTGGAATAGAGAATGAGTAATATATATAAGAATTTATTAACAATTATCTTTTTCGTTAGTATGGTCTTTTTACAAAACTATGCTATAGTATTTGCTGCGCCTGAAGATATTAATACAGAAATTTCAGATAATTCTAAAATTACGAAAATAGAATTTGAAGGAAATCATCTTATAAACTCATCTGACATAGTTAAAGTTATGAATATGCAGATTGGAGATATATATAGCAAAGAACTTGTACAACAAAATCTGAAAGCAATATATAAGACAGGATACTTTTCAGAGAAAATGAAGGCAATTCCTATTCCTACTGATTCAGAATCTCTAACTTTAAGAATATATCTTGAAGAAAATATTCCTATTACCGGATTTGCTGTAAGCGGGAATACAGTGGTAACAACAGGAGAAATTCTAAATATCCTTAATCCGCTGGAAGGGCAACCTCAAAATTTAAGAACATTAGGCGATGCTGTAGCGAATGTTGAAGATTTATATGCATCAAAAGGTTATGTTTTAGCGAGAGTATCAAATGTACAAGATGACCCTGATGGTTGCGTGAATATTGAAGTACAAGAGGGTATTATAAATTCAATATCTTTTGAAGGAAATAAAAAAACAAAAGATTTTGTAATTGAAAGAAATATTTTATCAACTCCGGGAAGTGTTTATAATGAAAACACTTTAAAAGCTGATTTGATGAGACTATATTCAACACAAGCATTTCGAGACGTAAATAGAAAAGTAGAAAAAACTCCTGAAGATCCAAACTTATATGATGTAACAATAGTATTAGAAGAACAAAGAACCGGAACTATTTCACTTGGTGGTGGTCTTGATACAGCTACAGGTTTGTTTGGCCAAGCAGGATTTGTTGAGAATAACTTCTTAGGAAATGGTCAAAGAGTAGGTATCAACTTTATGGCAGGTACCGGGGTAATTATGTCAGACAGTTCAACCTTAGACCACGCAAATTTACAAGCAGAAGTAAGCTTCTTTGAACCAAGATTAAAAGGAACAGATAACTCATTATTAGTAAAAGCGTTTGGTCGTGACTTCGGCAGCTATCAAGTTCCTCTTGCTATAGAAAAAAGATACGGAGCTGAAGTTGTCCTATCTCGTCCATTTAAAACATATAAGAATTTATTAGGTTCTATAAAACTTGGCGGAGAATATATAAAAGTAAAAGAAGGGGATGCTAATAAAATTGCAGAATTATATAAACAGCATAACATTCCAATATCCGAACGTTCGAAACAATTACAAGGCGGTACATATATAACTATTGGACCAAGCTTAGTATATGATACAAGAGACAACGTTCTAAATCCAAGAAGCGGTGTATTAGCTACATTAAGATTTAATGAGAATATAAATATAACAGACCTAGATTATACTCACGGAACTTTAGCCGCAGGTATAAAAAGATACTTCCCAGTTATGAAGAAGTCGTCATTCTCATTAATGGCTCGTGCAGCAGGAAAAATTCACGGCGATATGCCTGAAGTTATGGCATATAGCTTAGGAGGTCCTTATACTGTAAGAGGTTATAGAATGAGTACTATAGGTACAGGTGAAGGATTTATGATGGGTAGTGCAGAATTAACAACACCATTTTTCTTCTTAGATAGAATTGAGAAAGTCAAATTCCTAGATAACATTAAATTCTCGCTATTTGTTGATGCAGGTCATATATATAACGGAAGTATTACAAATAAACTATACAACAGACCAGAATACGGTATAGCTGGTGGTGTTGGTATAAAATTATTTATTCCGGGTGTAGGTCCTTTATCTATAGATTATGGTATTCCATTTACAAACGTAGGAGAAGGCAACAGAAGAGGAGCATTCTCATTTGGAGTTGGAGATATATTCTAATGTCTATAAATATAATGTGTCATAATTTAGAAGAAACTGAACAACTTGCACATCATTTTGCGAATATAATAAAAGATACCGGAGCTTTTGTTTGCTTATTCGGAGAAGTTGGTGCAGGGAAAACCGCATTTACAAAATTTGTATGTAAATATTTAAATGTAAAAGAAAAAGTAACAAGTCCAAGTTTTGTCATACTAAATGAATACAAAACAGGACTTCTGCCTATTTATCATTTTGATTTATATAGGTTAGAGAATGAAGGTATAAATACAATAATTAACGAACTTGAAGAATATTCAGAAGGTAAAATTTTAACTTTAGTTGAATGGGCAGAATTTTCACAAAATGCGGTTCCTTTTGATAAAATAGATTTAAATATAATATATCTTAATGAAAATACTAGAGAATTTATATTTACAGCAAACGGAACAAAGAGCGAAGATATAATAAAAAGGCTAAAAGATGAAAACATTAGTTTTTGATACTTGCTTTAATAAATCATATATCGTAATGAACATAGACGGTGAAATAATAGCCAACGAGCAAATTGAAAGTACTGACTCAAACTATCACAGTGCATATCTAATTCCTAAAATAAGAGATATACTAAAACTTAATAATATTAAAATATCTGATTTAGATGCAATAGGAGTAAATATAGGGCCAGGGAGTTTTACCGGAATAAGAGCAGGAATAACAATAGCAAGAGTTTTAGCTCAACAAACAAATATTAAACTTGTGGGTATAACATCATTAGAAATTTTGTCAAAAATAAATGAAACAAATTCAGACACAATTGTAATACTGGATGCAAGAAAAAATAAATTATATTTTGCTAAATACGTAGGCAATAAAGAAATAATAGCCCCTAAATTAATTGACAAAGATGATATTGAACTTTATATATATAAAGATTCTACAATAATTTCAGACAATGTAATATCACAACTTCTAAACAAAAAGAATATATTATCAATAAATTATGAACAAATGGATAATAGACTTGGACTGATTCTATCTGAAATAGTCGCAGAGAGATTACAGAACAATGAAAATGATTACAATTGGGCAAAAGTAAGACCACTATATATACAAAAACCTTCAATAACAAAACCGAAAGAGAAGAAGAATGAATAAATTTGAAATTTCAGGTTGTCTGACAAGTTTAATAATTTTATTTATAACCTATTACTTAATAAAAGAACTATGGTGGTTAATAGTTGGAATTATTTTGATAATAATAGTTGCATATTATTCTCGTTTAATATATTTAACAATACAAAACAAGAATAAAGAAGCACAAATAAATTACAAACCTGATATGGGGGAAGTCTATAAAGTTTGCCCATATTGCAATACTATGGTGAAAGTAACAGATAAAACATGCCCGTGCTGTAATAGAGCATTAAATTAAAAATATAAATATAAAAGACCGCTTGAAATTCAAGCGGTCTGCTATTATAAAGGTAAGCCTATTTCACAGCATCTTTAAACTTTTTACCAGCAGAGAATGTAGGAACAGTCTTAGCAGCAATTTTAATTGCAGCACCAGTTTGAGGGTTACGACCTGTTCTAGCTTTTCTTTTACGAGCTTCAAAAGTACCAAAGCCAACCAATGTAACTTTTTTACCTTTAGCTACTGTTTTTTGTACAGTATCAATAGTAGCACTTAAAACATCTGCTGCAGCTTTTTGTGAAACTTTTGCTTTTTTTGCAACTTCTTTTACTAATTCTTCTTTGTTCATAAGAACCTCCTCTTGTATTACAAGAATTATTATACCTATATTTCAAGTTTTGGCAATAGTTTTAACAAAAAAAAGTATAAAAGACCTTTATGTTTTGAGATTTTCAGTTTTCTATCGTAAAAATAATTATCTCAGCCGGCTTTAACGTTGCAACAAAAGAAGACTTCGAGAACAGTTTGTCAGATTTATCTTTAACAAACGTAATTTTTGATTTTTTATTAATCTTCTTTACTTTTATTTTAACGTCTTCTGCATTTACAAGATTTCTATTTATAATAGCAACAACTGATTTCTTTTTATATATTCTTTGATATGCAAAAACTTTGTCATTATCAGACGGTAATGAAACAAAAGAACCCTTGGTAATAACATCAAGAAATTTATTTCTCAAATTCATTGCTATTTTATGCTCATCGCTTAAGATAGTACTGTCAGTCCCAGGACGTCTTGAGAAATTAAATATATCAATCTGCCCCTGATGTACATAATAATAATCATCATCAGTATATGTTTCAGCAGCTTTTTTATTTGAATAATCATAAATATAATCATCAGCTTGAAGAAAACCGTCCACATAATATGGATTCAATGGTAATGTAGCATTCAACCATATAATAATTTTAGAATAGTTTTCACCACCGATAATTAAAGGACTAACTTCATCATGTGTTTCAAAACTTCCAATTACAGATTTTTTATCTGAATATTTTTTAAAGACCTTTTGTTGGCTTATGACAGAATCTTCAAGTTTATCCATTGTATTCCAATTTTTCAGTTCGAAATAATTTCCATAATAACCATCGAACCCAGCTTCTAAAAGTTTTTTATAATCAGTAAAATAAGCTTTATCAGAAGCAGGCTTTGTCCAACTTTCAGAAGCTTCTGCAAGAAACATAAAATCAGAGTTTAAACTTCGAGCATATTTAATTAGTTCTTGCCAAAAGATAAAAGGTTTTAATGTTGCAACATCTGCTCTAATACCATCAACACCTAAATCTATCATATTTCTTACAAAAAACTTATGAAGAATAAAAATATCAGAGGTAAATAATTTTTCATCGTTTGGAACATTGAACAATCTTACATCTGCCCAATCCGCAGGAATTACCGGGGTTCCATCATCATTTAGTACAAATAAATCAGGTCTATTGATAAATAAATCATAAGCACCGCAACTCGGCAAATCAGCAATAACTTTAATATTTCTATTATGACATTCTTCTACAAATTTTTTTGCTTGATTTCTAAGTGATAAGTCACTTTGAGCATCTGAAAGCTGATTATTCAGTCCTCTAAAATCAGATAAAGCATATAAAGAACCAGCGGTACCTAAAGCTTTTATTTTACCAACAGGAGTTATAGGTAATAGATGAACAGTATTTATACCAAGTGATTTTAACTCATCCAGTCTATCAATAGCATTTATAAAAGAACCAGAGGTTTCTCCCCTTGAAAACTGAATTATTCCATTGCCGTCCTTATCATCAGCGTTAAATGTTCTTATGTTAAGAGAATAAATAACAGCATTATTATTCTGAAACATTTCTCTTAAACTTTCAGTATCAATACTTTCCTCAATTCCAAAAGCATAATTACAAATAATTAAAATAGTTGCAAATAAATAAACTAACTTTTTTAAAAACATAAAACTTCCCTATCCCATATAGAAGTATAACATAACAATAATACGATAATGACATGTTAATTTCTTTGTCATATAATTTCTTTAGATTATAGATACACGAGGCAATTATGAAAGAAAAATTAGAACTAATTTTAAAAGATGCAACAGAAGAAATAAATAATGCAAAATCTCTTCAAGATTTGGATAATGTAAAACTCAATTATTTAAGCAGAAAAGGCGAGTTAAATTCAATCAAGAAAAATTTAAAAGATTTATCTGATGAAGATAAAAGAATTATAGGTGCATTTGCAAACAAAGTTTCTAATCAATTAGAAGAATTAATTGCTTCAAAAGGTGAAGAACTTTATAAAGTCGAATTAAATCAAAAGCTAAATAATGAAAAAATTGATATAACATTACCTTCGGACTTTAGACCACAAGGGAAAGTTCATCCTCTCACTCAAACAATAAATGAAATAGTTGAAATATTTCAAGGTTTAGGCTTTTCTGTTATGCCATCAGAATACAGTCCTGAAGTAGAAACAGAATATATAAATTTTGATATGTTAAATTTCCCGCCAGACCATCCGGCAAAAGATATGCAAGATACTTTTTATACAAAAGTAGCACCAAATGTAATATTAAGAAGTCAAACATCAGGTGCACAAATAAGACAAATGTTAAATCAAACACCACCAGTTAGAGTAATTTCTCCGGGAAGAGTATACAGATGTGAATCTGTAAGTGCAAGGAAAAATAACCTTTTCCATCAAATAGAAGGATTATTGGTTGATAAAGATATAACATTCGCAGATTTAAAAGGTATATTAAATGAATTTGTAAGAATCTACTTCGGTTCAGCACGTCCAACAAGATTCAGAGCAAGTTATTTTCCTTTTACAGAACCAAGTGCAGAAGTTGATGTACAATGTATAATGTGCGGTGGTAAAGGTTGTAGAACTTGTAGTGGTACAGGATGGTTAGAAGTTCTTGGTGCTGGAATGGTACATGCCAATGTTCTGAGAAATGTAGGAATCGACCCTGAAATATATTCAGGATTTGCATTCGGAATGGGTGTTGAACGTCTAACAATGCTGAAATATGCAATCAACGACATTAGATTATTTTTCAATAATGATACAAGATTTTTAAAGCAGTTCTAGATATGTTAGCAAAAAGAATAATACCTTGCCTTGACATAAAAGACGGTAAAACAGTAAAAGGTGTAAATTTTGAAAATTTAAGGTATGCAGGTGATCCTGTAATGCTAGCGAAGAAATATTCGGATGAAGGTGCAGATGAGCTTGTATTCTTAGATATAACAGCAACCAATGAAAAAAGGAAAACTACCGTAGAAATGGTGAAAAAGGTTGCACAGCAAGTTTTTATACCTTTTACAGTTGGTGGAGGCATAAATTCGATTGAAGATATGAAAACACTACTCTTAGCCGGAGCAGATAAAGTTGCTATAAATTCTGCAGCAGTAAAAACTCCTGACTTAATAAATAAATCATCAAATTATTTTGGTTCACAATGTATTGTAGTTGCTATTGATGCAAAAAGAGTAGATGGTGATTTTTATGTGTTTATTAATGCTGGAAAAATAAATACAGGAATAAAACTTTCTAAATGGGTAAAAGAAGTACAAGAAAGAGGAGCGGGAGAAATATTATTGACATCAATGGATGCAGACGGTACACAAAACGGTTTTGATATAGAGATGACAAAACTTTCCTCTGAACATTCATCTATACCAGTAATCGCATCAGGAGGTGCAGGACCTGATCCAAAACATTTTACTGATATATTTATAGAGGGATATGCAGATGCAGCGCTTGCAGCTTCGATATTTCATTTTGATACATTAAGCGTACCAAACTTAAAACAAGAACTAAAAAAGCAAGGTATAGAGGTAAGAATATAATGTCTGATAAAGTAAAATTTGACCCAGGGATAGGAAACTTAGTAATTGATTTTAATAATTTTATTAATGATGTATACTCACAGCTTATGAGTTTTAGAACAATACATCAAAAAAGAGCTCGTTTCAAACTATACTCTAATAAAATAATAACAAACATGAAAAACAATATAGCATTTTATCTTGGATGTCTATTATGGGCTTACCACATAAAAAATGTAAATACAGATAGTCCTAAAGAAATTGAAGGTAATATATTTTTAAATCTTACTGAAGAAGAAAAAAATAACTATGATTATATGATACAAGTTAACTTTATGGAAAACTACTTCGACAGTTATGAAAGAGATTTTTTATATTATACAGGGCAAGAAACAAAAATACCTGAAGAATGGAAGATTGTCTTAGCATTATATATTGAATTTTTGGAAAAAAACAAGGGATTTATTAATACCAAAACAACTGATGATATTATACTTCCTGATTTATTAAATAACAAAAATATTTCACAAGATATTAATACAATAATACAAGAGACAATAGAGAAAAAAGATTTAAATTTATTGCTAAATGTGGTAAACATTGTATTATAAACTTGATATACTTTCTTTTTTTATATATCCTATAATTGTATACTAATGCATGTGAGATATGGAAGAAAATACAAACATACCTTTTGAGAAATTAGCTCAAGAATGCAATATCATTGACCCTACTAATACAAAAGAGGTTATTGAAAGAATAATTGCACTTTCTTCTGACTACCCGAGTGAATATTTAGTACTTATATATAATTATTTCTTTGAACATTCAAACAATTATGAAGTTTTAATGTTTTTATTACAAAGAATTGATAAATTCAAAGATAAATCAAGCCGTGGTATCCTAATAGATTCTTTAATAATGAAAGGGAAATTATCACAAAGAATCCCGGATACAGATAATCTAACCAGAATACGAGTAAATATTACCAAAGCCTTGGCTAATACAAAAGATTCACAAGCTGTCTATCCATTGTTATACTGTTTAAACAGTAAGGACGAGAATTACAAAGTAAAATTATCGTGCGCAGAAGCATTGGGAAAAATTGGAGACAAATACGCAGTATTACCACTAATGAACATATTAGAAGATGAAACAGAATCGTCAGTATATGTAAAAGAATCAGCTGTTTCAGCGTTAGGAATGATTGGGGATGAAAAAGCAGTAGACTCCCTGGTATCTATTTTAGAAAGCAAAAAAGGGTTTCTTGATAAATTTACATTTTTAAAAGAAAGAGCATTAGAGGCTCTAAATAAAATAAGCTTTAAAGGTGATAGAGTATTCAATGCACTTGTAAAATCATTAAGAGATGAATCACCACAAGTAAGAATAAATGCAATAGAAGTATTAATGAATTCTGAAGATGAAAGAGCCATTGACTTAATAAAAGGAATGCTATCAGATTCAAACAAAGAAGTAGTACAGAATGCAGTTATAGCGCTGTATAACATACTTGGAGATGAAATTTTATCAGAAATTATAAATGATGAAACATCTCCACCTAACGCAAAAAATGAAGCACTAAAACTTCAAGATGATTTACGAGAAGAAGAAATAGAAGAGGCAAACGAACAAGATGAATAAGGCAATTGTACTTTTATCAGGAGGGCTTGATTCAGTTGTTAGTTTATCTGTAATAAAAGAAAAATGCACTGAGATTATTGCCCTAACATTTAACTACGGTCAAAAATCTTATTTGGCGGAAAAGAAAGCAGCTGAACAGGTTTCACAATATTATAAAATTGAAAACAAAGTAATAGATCTAGACTGGTTATCAGTTATTTCTACATCTTCACTAACAACAAAAGATACAATTCCATATATTTCAAAAGATAATTTGGACAATATATCAATAGCACAAAACACAGCTAAATCAGTATGGGTTCCAAACAGGAACGGTTTATTTGTAAATATTGCAGCCTGTTTTGCAGAAGCATATAATTATGACACAATTATTATTGGTGCAAATAAAGAAGAAGGAACAACTTTTAAAGATAATACTATAGAATTCGTTAACGCAATTAATACATCGTTTGAAAATTCAGTCAATTCAAAAATAGAACTGGTTGCACCACTAATAAATATGACAAAAGAAGAAATAGTAAACATTGCGATACAAAAAAATGTACCTTTAGAATTAATTCACAGTTGTTATATTTCAGAAGAAAAACATTGTGGATTTTGTGAATCTTGTCAAAGACTAAAAAGAGCCTTAGAGCAAAATAGAAGAACAGATATTATAGAAAAAATTTTTGAACGGGAAAACTAATTATGGAAACACTATTTATAGAAAAAGAAATAAAATATACTGGGAAAGAACTTTCACCGCATTGGATTTACAAAAATTTTAAAATTATGGGAAATGCCATTGTTGCATTTATAGGAGAATGTGAAGTTAATCTTGACCATATGGTTGATATAGAAGATGTAATAAATAATGAACCAATATACAGCAAAAAAATGCTAAGTATAATTGAAGAAAACTTTAATTGTTCACTTATAGAAATGGTTTATAAACAAAGACTGCTAGTTACAATAACCAAGGAGCTAATAGAAAAAAATTATCCAAATGTTAATATAACAAGAAATGGTGATGACTTATACGTAAATAATAAAAAGTTATCTGTTTCTATAGCAACAAAATCAATAACATCTACACTTATTCATTTTGGACTAAATATAGATTCTACAGGTGCACCAATAAATGCATCAGATTTAGAAAAAGATATTGGAATAACAGATATAAAGAATTTTGCAATTGAATTATTAACAAAATATAAAAATGAGACAGAAGATATAGAATTTGCAGCTTCAAAAGTTCGAGGAGTAATATAATGCAGAATTCAGAAAATAATAATCCACTAAAAAGAAAGAAAAAAAAGAAAAAACAAAACTTTGGATATTTATATCTTTTTACGTTTGTTTTCATTATTGTTCTTATTGGAATATCTTATATTTTAAAGTCTTATTCTCCTGACATCGATGTTGAAATTGGAAACAATGATGCATTAACTTTGAGTGAAACAGAAATGGACGTAGAAATAAAATCTATTGATGAGAGATTAAAATGGATTCAAATGGAAGATGAAATGCCTACGGTAGCAAAAAGAGATAATGAAACACAAAATGAAGAAGAAAAACAAAAAGAAAATATTGAAACAGAAAAACAGATAATTAAACCACCAATACCTTCAATAGAAGATATTAAAGAACAAAGGCCGGATTTTCGCAGTATTTCACCTGCAACACCTGTTATACCACTACCAGAAAGACCCGTAACAATTACAAAGGTATATTTAGGCTCATATTCCACTCTAGAAGAAGCCATGGCTGTTCAAAATAAAGTTGCAAATGATGATAGTTCAATAGAACCTTTTATAAAAGCTATTAGAGATACTTATATAGTACAATTAGGATCATTTGCAGATAAAGAAAAAGCCGATGCATTTATAATAAAATTAAAAGAAAAAGGTTACACACCAAAAGTCATATCTGAAAATTAGAAAGAAGCGACCAGATTAACTGGTCGCTTTTATGGTTAGTTATAGTCTCATTGTGCAGTATTCCCTTATTAACCAACTCCGTTATACTTTGGAGTTGCTTTTTCAATTGCTTGACCTTCTGCTTCTTCAACTGCTTGAAGTTGAGATTGAGCAGCAGATAATTGAGACTCTATTTTCTTTTGTTGCATATCAAGTTGATTTTCAACAGCTTCTAATTTTTTATTAAAACTTTGAGCAAACTCTTCACTTACTGATTGATTTAACATTTCAGCTATTGATGCAAGATATTCTTCATCACTGTTGTATTCTGTTGCCATAGCACCAATTTCACCAATTGTAGTTGCTGCTCCACCTTCATCATCAGCTGTAACAATATATGAATCAATACCTAGTAAGAAATTTGTATAATTATTATAGTTTGTAGGATCATTAGCGATCTCTTCAATTGTTACTTTCCCATCAGCTATATTTGCTGAGAAGTTTAATAAACTTTGTTTTTGTTGCATAATATTATCTAATTTTGATTGCAACGAGAATACTAAGTTTGTGTAAAAAATTTTGCGATTGGCAAATAAAGCATAACCCATAACTAACCTACCTTTTACTTGTTTTAACTAACCCACACTTATATAAAAACTTTTTAATTCAACAAATTGCTTAAAATAAAAGCACGAAAAGCGAAAACAGAGTTTTTTGAGCCAAAACCCAATAATTGCAAATGTTTTTAAGGTTTTAGATTTGAAAAACGTATATATTAAATATATAAACCATATTTATTCAATATTTAAAAGATAATGACGGTTTATTTAAAAATATATTTTTTGAAATTTACAAAAGTTAACATTTATATATTTTCGGACTTCTTTTTATAGTATATATAACCAATTATTCCTAATATAATATTAGGCAAATTTGCAGCAAAAAACGGTAATATTGTATGGTTATAGCCTAGAGACATAGAAAAAGCTCGAATTATATAATATACGAAGATTATACCAATAGTAAAAAGAAATCCTCTGTTATGTCTTACCCTTGGAGGAGTAATTGCCAAAGGAATACCTAAAACAACAAAAACAATAGTTGTTACAGGAAGTGCAAGTTTTTCCCAAAAACGGACTTGATATTTAGCTAAAACATCAGGAGACACTTCAAACTTTTTTTCATTAAAATAAGGTAATAACTGTACAAAATTATAATCAGAACCATCATTTTTTTTATCTAATTGTCTTTGTATATCACTGCCAAAGTCTATAATTGTTTTTTCTATCCAAGAAGTATTAAGTGTTTTACCACGTTTAGAAATAGTATAAACAGACGCATTATCAAATTGCCAACCTTCCAAAACAGAAGTACCAGTTTTGGCTTGTAATATTTGAATTTTATCATCATCAGACAAGTCTAATATAGAAACATTTGAGAATTGTTTATCTTCACACTTTTCAACATAAAATAGACGTTTTAAATAATTTCCGTCTTTTAATTCTTTTATTGAAAAATTCCGTTTGCCTTCTGGAATATTTCTTTGGACAAGTGCATATAAAGCCAAAGTTTTAGATTGAGATGTTGTTATTGGAACAATTGTCTCATTAATGAAAAAAGTGAGAAGAGCCATTATAAAAGAGAACATAAATATCGGCTTTGCAATTCTTTTAATACTTATCCCACAAGCTTTAAGTATAGTAATTTCTGATTGTAAACACATTTTATTAACTGTCATTACTGTTGAGAATAAAACACTCATAGGAATAGTCATAACAATAACTGCAGGTAAATTTAAAAGAATTATCATGAAAGCGATATTTATAGACATACCGTAAGTTGATATCTGCTTAATTAAAGAAATAAATGTATCAGAGGCAAAAATTATAGAAGTAAAAACAACTACACCTAAAATAAATACTTCTATTATTTGTTTTAATATAAATTTATCCAGTATTGTAAGTTTAAAAAACGATCTCATAATTAGATTTTAGAACAAAAAAATGTAATTTCCAATTAAAGTTTTTGCCAATCTTCAGAAAACTTATAAAGTGAATATTTTATATCTTTATTATTAATAAGAATTTCTTGAATATAATTAGCAGACAATGTATTCAATTCTTTTTTCTTTTGAGTATTCAACATTGGAGTTTGAATATTATATAGTTGTTTTGCACTTATTATTCTTGCCATATCTTGAATATTAGTCGATTTTGAGAATTTAAAATAATCATCATTAAGTGCATCTTTATTAACAGGCAGAATTGTGGTCATTTTGGCAAGTTCTAACTGATTAGCTTTATTTGTAAAATAAAGCGCAAAATCTAAAGCGATATCAGGATTCTTAGACTTTTTAGGAATAACAAAATTCATTAACGAAAAATCATATAAATTGGTGTCACCAACCAATTGAGGAAGAACAACCGTTGACTTATATACAGAAGGTGAATTTTCCTGAATCATATTGATAAAATTAGCCCCAGTAACCAAATAAGCCAATTGACCGGACATATATTTTTCAAGAGCATCTCTATGCGATTGAGTAACGCATTCTTTTGGAATGATATCTCCATCATACATTCTTTTAAACTGTGAAAATAAATAAATACTCTTATTGCTATTAATATTTTCAGGTGAATTGATTCCAAATTTATTTAAAAGTTTCAATAAAGTATCATTTTCAGTAAAGCTAAACATAGTTAAATATGAATTTTTCTTAGGTAATATTGAGAATAATTCATCATAAGTAGATATTTTTTTATTAGTAAGATCTTTATTATAAAGTGTAACAGCAGAAGTTGCATAAAAAGGGATACCAAAATATTCTTCATCATATTTCAAAGATTCAAGAATAGAAGGTAAAAATTGATTTAATTTTTCTTTCTTAATTGTATAAAGCGCTTTCTTTTGAGCTAAGAGAGCAGAAAAATCCGGAGTCAAATTAATCAAATCTGGAGGATTATCACTTAAAATAGCTGCAAGTGTACGTTTCTCACCCTCTGAATATGGAACATCTACCCACTTTATTTTCACTGTTTCATTTTCTTTTTCATATTCAGAAATTATATTATTGATATATTTATCAAAAGTTCCAAGTTGAAGAGTCCAAAAGGTAATAACTGTTTTATTATTATCATTATTATTTCTTTGTGAAAATAAAATAAAAACAAAAATTAAAATAAATATTAAAATATATAATAAAATAGCTTTTTTCATAATTTAAACTCCAACATTAATGATAAAATATTATTGATGTAAGGGCAATTTTTTACAATGGATCTATTTGATAATCTAAAAGAGAATAACAAACAAATACCTTTAGCAGAAATACTCCGACCTAAAACAATAGAAGAATATTTGGGTCAAAATAATATTACAGGTAACAAATCACCATTAATAAATCTTTTGAAAACAAACAGATTATTTTCGCTTATACTATGGGGACCTCCCGGTTGCGGAAAAACAACACTTGCAAGAATAATAGCAAACCACACTCAAAGCCAATTTATTGAGCTTAGCGCAGTAACATCCGGCGTAAAAGACATAAAAGATGCAATAGATAAAGCAAAAGAGAAGTTGGTTTACGGACAAAAAACAATATTATTCATAGACGAAATCCACAGATATAATAAGACACAGCAAGATGCACTATTGCCTCATCTAGAAAATGGAACTGTATTTTTAATTGGATCAACTACAGAGAATCCATCTTTTCAGGTAAATGCAGCATTAATTTCAAGGACACAAGTTATAAGACTAACGCCTATTGATGATGAAGCAATGAGAAAAATCATTTCAAAAGGATTTGAATATTTATCTTATCACTACTCTGAAACAATTATAGATAAAAATGTCCAAGAGTACATTTTAAACTACGCAAGAGGGGATGCAAGAAGTGCACTCAATTTAATTGAAAATACATATTTTTCATCTCCGTTAGAAAATAATTCAAGACACGTTACAGTTGAGATGCTAGAAAAACTTGCACAAACTTCATCAATAAAATACTCAAGACAAGAACACTATGATATGGCATCTGCATTTCAAAAAAGTATGAGAGGGTCTGACCCTGATGCGGCCATTTATTGGTTGGCAAAAATGCTTACAGCTGGCGAAGATCCAAGATTCATTGCAAGAAGAATGATAGTTTGTGCATCGGAAGATGTAGGGAATGCGGCACCACACGCATTAACCATCGCAATTAATGCTTTTCGCGCATCTGAAATATTGGGTATGCCTGAAGCTCGTATTCCTTTAGCACAAGCAGTTGAATATATAGCAAGATGTCCAAAATCAAACCGTGCTTGTGTAGCAATAGATTCAGCAATGCAGGATATATATAACGGACTAAATTATCAACCGCCAATGCATCTAAGGGATGCTCATTATAAAGATGCTTCAAAATACGGATTTGGAGTTGGGTACGTATATTCTCACGAACATCCTGAATACAAACAGCAATTCATGCCTGATGAATTAAGAGATAGGAAATATTTTAAATAGTTGGTTAATGCATATTTTTTGTTAAGATATAAAATGATAAAATGATAGAAAAGGAGAGATATCATGATGAATGAAAAATTAGAAAAAGCTTTTAATGATCAAATAAATGCTGAATTCTATTCAGAATATTTATACTTATCTATGTATGCATATTTTGAAAGAATGAATTTACAAGGTTTCAAGAACTGGATGGATGTACAAAGACAAGAAGAAAGAGCTCACGCAATGGGTATGTTCAACTATGTACATGAACGAGGTGGCAAAGTAAAATTACAAGCAATTGAACAACCTGATACAGAATGGGATTCTCCATTAGCAGTTTTTGAAGCTGTTTTAAAACACGAACAATTAGTAACTTCAAAAATAAATGCATTAATGGATGTTGCAGACGAAGTAAAAGATAGAGCAGCAGTATCATTCTTGGATTGGTATTTAAAAGAACAAGTAGAAGAAGAAGCTAATGTAGGAAATGTTTTAAAAACATTAAAAATGATTTGCAATGATACGAATTGTCTATACATGCTTGATAAAGAACTTGCAACAAGAACATTTGTTGCACCGGTAATAGGTTAGAATATTAATAGAGGAGCATTTAAGCTCCTCTATTATATTATTTAAGGAATGAGAACACTATGAATAACAATGTATTTAAAAATTTGTCATATGGAGTATATATTGTTTCCTGCAAAGACGGTGAAAGATATACAGGCTGTACAGTAAACAGCATTATGCAAATCGCATCCGAACCGCCAACAATCGCACTGAGTGTAAATCACGATAATTATACACACGCTTGCTTAGAAAAAAATAAAAAATTTGCTGTATCTATTTTGTCCGAAAATTCCAATCCTTTATCAATTGGTACTTTTGGTTTTAGAAGCGGAAAAGATTTTAACAAGTTTGAAGTAATTCCATATAATATTGTTGATGAAGTTCCTATAATAAAAGATGCTTGTGGATACTTAATTTGTGAAATAAAAGGAAAATTTGAAACATCCACTCACACAGTTTATATTGCTGATGTTATAGATGGTGATATTTTAAACCAAAGCACGCCAATGACATACTCTTATTACCATAATGTTATAAAAGGAAAAAGCCCCAAAACCGCACCAACGTACGTTGCTGATTAATCAACCCTCTTAACAATTTGAAACAATTGCCTAAAACAAGGCAATTTTGGAGTTTCATATTCATTATAGAGTCATAAGGTAAGAAACTTTAGAAATCTAAATAAGAAAGGAAATCTATATGAATATGAATGTTATTGCACCAATCGTTGGAGGAGTTGCAGGCACAGGTTTAGCATTAGGCGGTTCTGCAATTTATAAAAAAGTATCAGGAAAACCAGCCGGAGTTCCTGGAAGTGTTGCTCATATTGTAACAAATGATAAATTAGATAATAAAGCAAAAGCTGAAGTTCTAAAAGAACAATTTGTTGAAAGTACAAAAGATACTTTAAAACTAGGTGGAGCAGTAGCAGGAACTGCAACAGCAGCTTCTTTAATCACTGGAAATTCTGAAAAAGCAGCAAATGCATTTAACAAAATAAAATCTTCAGTAGGAGATGCTTTAGCAAAATGTTCAATTAACGGAAATAATTTAAAAGATATTGTAAAAAATACAAAAATATTCCAAAAGTTCAATTCTCTACCTACTCCAGCTAAAGCAGGAATTGCAGCAGGGGCAGCTCTTTTGGCTATCGCAGCTCCAATTGTATCTTTAGTAAGTGCACAAAAAGCCGGATACATTGAAGGTAAACACGAAGAATAGAAAACCACAATATGTAAAAAAGCCCCTTAAAAAAGGGGCTTTTCTTATGGATTTAATTTTATATATTGTGCATTTTTTATACCATCAATTTTATTTATAGTATCCATTGTTAAATCATCTACATCTTTGTCAGTTGTGATAATCATAATAGAAACATTGTCCGATTTATTTGATTTTTGAGCAACTTGCATTCTATTTATATTTATATTATGTTCCCCGATAACTACAGCTACTTTTGCAACCATTGAAGGCTTGTTTTCATGAGGAACTATTAACATATGTTCTTCAGCTTCAATACTCATATTATAATCATTAATTCTAACAATTCTTGGCATATTTTTAGCAATTAATGCACCAGTTACAGTATTTTCTTCAAGATCAGTAGTAAGAGTAACTGAAATTGAACCTAAGAAAGTACAATCTTTTTGAGACTTAGATGTTACAACATTAATACCTCTATTTTTTGCAATTAGAGGAGCATTTACAAAATTTACACTTTCAACAAAAGAAGAGAAAATGCCTTTTTGTACAGCTACTTCAAGCGGTGCAACATTAAGTTCAGAAAGATTTCCATTTACAGTAATATTTATATTTTTTAAATTACCCTTAGAAATTTGTTTAACAAGAGCACCTATATTTTCAGCTAAAGACATATAATCCTTAACCGGTTCTATAACAGAAGATTTTAATGCAGGAATATTAATTGCTGCTTTTGCACTTCCGCCAGATAGAACTTCCTTAATCTGTTCAGCAACATCAATCGCAACATTAAACTGAGCTTCAGCTGTACTTGCACCCAAATGAGGAGTCATTGTAACATTTCCGCTGCAAGAATATAATGGTGATGCGGTAATATCAGGCTCAGTTTCAAAAACATCTATGGCAGCTGCTTGAACTTGACCTGATTCCAAAGCTTCTTTTAAAGCTGCTTCATCAATAATTCCGCCTCTTGCACAATTAATAATTCTAACACCTTTTTTCATTCTGTTTAAAGTATTTTTATTTATCAAAGAAGTTGTTTCTTTTGTTTTTGGCGTATGAATAGTTATATAATCACATTGACCCCAAAATTCATCAAGACTTGTAACATATTTAGCCCCAATTTTTTCAACCGCTTCTTTTGTTGTATATGGATCAGATACAACAACATTCATTCCCAAAGCAATAGCGACATGGGCAACGTGCTGACCAATTTTTCCAAATCCAATAATACCGAGTGTTTTTCCAAAAACTTCAACACCTGTAAACTTTGAGCGTTCCCATTTTCCGTCTTTCGTAGATTTAGCAGCAGTAGGAATATTTCTGGACATAGCAAGCATTAGAGCTAATGTATGTTCAGCAGCAGCATTTGTATTTCCATCAGGAGAATTTACAACAATTACGCCTGCCTGAGTTGCAGCATCAATATCAACATTATCAACACCAACACCTGCTCTACCTACGATTTTTAATTTTTTACCAGCCTCTAATATTTTCTTTGTTACTTTTGTTTGACTTCTAATCATCAATGCATCATAATCTTTGATTTTTTCTGCAAGTTCGTCTTCAGGAAGCGTTGGAATAAAATCAACCTGGGCTACACCTTCTAAAATTTTTCCTGCAGCTTCATTAATCTTATCTGTAATTAAAACTTTCATTTTTTCCCCTATTTATTCATTTCTTCTATAAGAGTTGCAACACCTTTACCCAATTCAAACTTATGTCCTAATTTATAAAGTGTTGCTTCTAAAGCACCGACAGCAGTAATTGCATCACGTTCAGAAACAAAACCTAAAGTTCCCATTCTGAAGATTTTGTCTTTTAATTGATTTTGACCATTTGCAACTACGATATCATAATCATTTTTTAATACTTTTCTTATGTCTGGTACACTAACATTTTCTGGAGGCAATATCGCCGTAATAGAAGTACTTGCAATAGAATCATCTTCAACAAAAAGTTTCAAATTAATTGCTCTCAAAGCTTTTCTTAAAGCTTTTGCAATTTTTGTATGACGATTGATTATATTTTCAAGACCTTCCTCTTTCATCATTTCAAGAGCAACTTTAAGACCGGAAATAAGGCTAACAGCTGGAGTAAAAGCTGTCGAATTTTCAAGAACAGATTTTCTGTTTGTGCTCCAATTGAAATAGAAATCAGGTCTCTGACATTCTTTATGAACAGCCCAAGCTCTTTCACTTGCAGCTAAAAATGCCAAACCTGGAGGAATCATAAATCCTTTTTGTGAACCTGAAATTAAAACATCAATGCCCCACTCATCCATCTTACAAGTCATAGCACCTAAACTAGTTACCCCATCAACAACAGATAATGCACCATGTTCTTTTATATAAGAAACAATAGTTTTAACGTCATTTGTAACACCTGTAGATGTTTCATTTTGAGTTAG
>CALUQL010000034.1 GCA_944322895.1 Candidatus Gastranaerophilales bacterium | reverse complement strand
ATGATTTTAACAATACCTTTTTTACGTAATTTAAGGTATATATATCCCGATGCACAAATAGATATGCTTGTTGCTCCAAATTCAGGAGAAGTAATAGAAGACTGTCCTTATGTTAATAACTTTATATACTTTGATACAACAAGAAAACATAAGTACGAAAAAGGTAAAGGTAAGAAAAAATCATTTTGGAGTTATGTTTTTGCGTTAAGAAAAAACAAATATGATAAAGCATATGTTTTAAAGCGATCATTATCAAGTGCTTTATTATGTTTTTTTGCCGGGATAAAGGATAGAATAGGTTTTGATACAGAAAACAGAGGGTTTCTTCTCACAAAAAAAGTTAAGTATGATGAAACAAAACACGAATCATTATGCTTTTTAGATGTTTTAAAATCAGAAGGTTTTAATATAAAAGATACTTATCTTGAAAATTGGATAAAAGATGAAAATAAACAAAAAGTAAAACAACTTTTAAAAGAAAATAATATAAAAGAAGAATATAGAAAAGCGGTAGTAAATGTTACTGCAACAAACCAATCAAAAGTATGGAATATTAATAACTTTGCAGAAGTTATTGAATATATGTCTAATAACAAAAACATACAAGTAATATATATTGGTGCACCATCAGATAAAAAAATATATGAAAAAATTCAATTTAAAGAAGAATTAAAAATAAAACCTGTAAATTTATGCGGACAAGTAACAATAAAAGACAGTTTAGCACTATTAAAAGAAGTTGATTTTATATTAGGTAATGACTCAGGCAACCTGCATATGGCATCATCAGTAGGAACGAAAGTTATAGGTTTATATGGTCCAATGCCTTTTGAAAAATGGAAAGCAATTGGAGAGGGTAATATATTATTAAAAGCGAATCTGCCTTGTATGCCTTGTGAACTAAGAGGAAAATGTAAAAATAATAAAGCCTGTATGAATGCCATCAGTACTGAACAAGTTAAAGATGCAATAGATAAAATATAAGTGATAAACAAAATCAAGAACTATTTATCATTTCCAATAGGGGTTAAATTTCGATATTTCGTAAAGAGTATTATTAAAATCACCTTTAAAACAAATTGTTCTATCATCAATATAAAGAAAAGAGGGTATTTTAATATTTGTTATATCTTTAAAGTACTTATCTAAATCATTATTTATCAACCATTTACTTGCAAGTAAAAGATTTCTGCTTGTAAACAAGTATAATTCGAAATCCTTTGACAATTTTTGAATAAACTCTCTTGCGCCAATTTTTAAATTTGGAATATAGTTTTCATCAAATTTTTCTTTGCCATATTGGTTTAATACACCATCTAAATCAATTAGTATTTTTTTCTTATGCATAAAGATTAGGCACTCATTTTGCTAGTGTGACTAGTTGTTGTTAATGCTAGTATAACTAACAATAAAAAAATGGACAAGCCTTTTTTAGAAAAATTAGCAAAACAATTAAAAAGAATCAGAAAAGAAAAAAACTTAACTCAAGATGATATAGGAGTTAATGGAATTTCAAGAGCAATGATAAGCTTAATTGAGCTTGCCAAAACAGATGTAACTGCTTCAAAATTAAAAATAATTGCAGACAATCTTGGAATTGAAGTAAAAGATTTATTTGATTTTAAAGATTAATTTTACAATCAACAATTAAAATATGAGTCAAGATAATAGATTTTCAAATAGAGAACTTTTAGCAAAAAACATAATTAAATTAAGAACTAAAAGAAATATAAGAAGAGAGGAATTATCTCTTGCATTAGGCTTTGATAATTCATATATTTCAAAATTAGAAAAAAGCAAAATAAATATCACAATAGATAAATTGACACTAATTGCAAATTATTTTGAAATATCAATAAAAGAATTATTTACAGAATAATTTAATATAATAAAAAATGGACAAGCCTTTTATAGATTTTTTCTGTTGGGTTATGGGGAACCAGACATTTTTCACAAAATCAAAGATTTTGGAAAAAGCAGTCAAACCCAACCTACAGACTGAATAAAAGTCAGGCTTATACATAGACATATTTTATTTTCTCCTTTTTTGGTAAATATACTGTGAAACGAGATTAAATCTTTCTATATCAAGCATATAAAATTCATCATTATTAAATTTTTCTATACTTATAATACTACCATTTTCTGCATATTCAGATTCTTTATCTGAACATCCCAGTCTTAAGAATTCTTTGTCATTTAAAGGCAATAGCAGCAGATTACAATTGTTTTGATATATATTCATCAATTGATCAGGATAATATATTTTATTTTTTTCCGTATTAAATATTATTCCATTTGGAAAAATTATATTCTTATTAATCAAAATCGGTGAGCAATGTACATAATGAAAAGAATTGTGGTCTAATGCCGCATATAAAACATCTGTTTGCATATTATTTAAGTTAACTATTTGAAACAAAATATCTGGATAATTCGGCAATAAAAGCAAATTATCCTTATCATACTGAAATATATAAAAATAACCATGACCATTATCTTTTCTTACAGCTTTTTTCTCAAAATTATTATTGTTTACATCATAAAAATAGATATCATTATTTAACTCTTCAATTAATACAATTTCATTGTTATTTACAATACCATATGAACGTATATTCGGGCTGTTTGTAATTTTTTGTACTTTGTATTTATAATTTTTCAGATTTAACCTGACAATTGTATCAAAAGAAAAATTATTCTTATAAATAGGTTTAAAAATACATATATAAATATATTCATTTGAATATGGAAGGATTAGATATTGATAATTATCCTCTCCTAAACCTACATTTTTAATTCCATCAGATATTTTTTTAAATTGTTTTGTGTTCGGATAAAAAACTATAATACTATCATCATTTATAAATAATACTTCTCCTAATTTATTTTGATAATATAAATTACCAAGATTATATTCAATAGAAGATAATAGCTCAAATTTTTTAGTTTTGTGATTATAAATTTCAGGTATTTTATTATTCTCGCATAGAAGAACCTCATTTTCATTTATTTTTATACCGATTGGTTTATTATATTTGTTATTGGGCGTTATACTTTTATATTTCCATGTAATTGTATTTACAAAAATTAATTGTTTCTTCAATTCGTCATATTGATTTTTATTATCAACATTATATTTTTCTAAGATGCGGTTTATATCATTACTTCTGTTATAAGGAATTAATATATGCTTATTGTCGTATGTTTTAATTCTAATATCATTTTTAGAATCTTTAGTTTCTAGTTTAAAATTATATATTTTTAAATTCATAGTTTCAAAAATTTTTGAAACCTTATCATACATTCCTTCTACATTTTTAGTTTTATAATAAATCAACAACAGAAAAATAATTAAAAACAGGACTAAAAATATTATCAATAATTTAAAAATCTTCTTTATGTTTAATTTCATATTATACTTTCTTTATTTTATAAACAAAAAACTTTAAACTTTTTTTATTTCCATCACTCATCATATTTCCAATCATAAACTTTGTATCCTTTATGTACATGCCTCTATTTTTTTACATATGTTCTCGCTTTGTATTTTGCTTATTTCCATTATTTGCAATGCTAATTATTAATTTTGCTATTTAACTTTTCTTCCATACAACAACAAAAGCCTGTAGTAAGTAGGTTGGGTTTTAACCCAACATTTTTTATGTCTTTATCTCTTGTATTATTCATATATTTTTACTCCACTATCTTTAATATATATTTTTTTCAATTAATATTCGTCTTCTTTTGCTTGTTACAATAGTTATAAATATTTTAGAGTTTTCGATATAGGCTCTACAATAATTCATTTTCTATCTTACGCAACTCTCTTTTCTTCTATTGTTTCTTTTGGGTTATGGGAAACCAGACATTTTTCACAAAATCAAAGATTTTGGAAAAAGCAGTCAAACCCAACCTACATACTGGTGGCATTGAACCTATAAATGCAATAATAATATCATCATAATGAATTGAATCTTCAGAAAGAACCCCATATGCCATCGCTTGAAAACCATCATCTGTCAAGTTGCTAGTTGCTGTTATGTATTGGTATTTAAGACCATTAAATATGATTGTTCTATTTTCATTTGTTATAGTATCTGAAGCAATGATATAAGATAATCTTGCAAATTCCGAATATTTTTTTGCATTTTCAAAATTAGACATATGGCTCCATCCTTTTATTTATAATAAATTTCTGTATTCAAAAGTTTTTTGATAGTATTACCTTTGCTTAATCCGTAACCACACAAAACTAAAATGTTTCCATCTTTTAAGGTTATTGATTGATGCCATTTTCTTGATGTATTTAAATTTATATTTTCAGTAATTAATTGATTTTGATCCACAAAATATGTTTTATTTATTATATCTTTAGCTGTCCATCCACTAGTACTATTGCCTCCAATAAAAAGAACCTTATCATAATTTATTACATTACTTGTATATTCACTATTTTTGTTTTTTACTATTAAAATATTTATTATTTTATTATTATGTTTATGAACAATTATTGCCTTGTTTTTTGCGGTGACATTGGACACTCCACCATGTAAAGGCATCTGAGTAGAATAAATATATTTTTCAAGAACTTCAATATTTTTTTCAGGGACAAATGGCAAGATATTATTTTTACTATAGTCATATAAGTACTTATACGGAGGGCTACTTGTTCCATCTTTATATCCAATTAATAATATTTTATCTGTGTCAATTTTAACAAAATGAGTCCAATATAAATTATCTATATTTATTTTGTTTATCACTTTGAACGTATTAGTTTTAATATCAAATTCTTCAATTTCATGGACTGTTTTTTCTCTTTTATCTTGTCCATCAAATATTAACACATTACCATTTTCTATAGGTATTGCAATATGTCTTGTTCTAGGAAACGACATTTTTGATATTGGGGTAAAATTTTGTGTTTGTGGATTGTATATCTCCGCACTATCAAAAACAACTTCTTTTTTTATTTGACCTTTATCATTTTTTATAAAATAAGAGCCACCGGTAATTAATATATTCCCATTTTCTAAGGTAGTTGCAGTTGCACCATATTTTCTTTTATAATTCATTTCTCCTTTAGTAAGGACAAATTTATTTTTCTTATAATCATATATTTCTGCTTGCTTAGTATCTCCACCAATAACTAATATGTTTCCATCATTCATTAGTACAGCAGGTCCATTATGATAAAAATGCATTTTGGGACCTTTAACAAAGACGTTATGCCTAAATTTAAATATATTATTTTCATAAATATAATATATAGCTAAAAACACCAATACAAAAAAAACTATAAGGCTATAGGCTGGTTTTAACCCAACATTTTTCCACCATTTTTTATTGCATTCTTGTCTATTTTGATTTTCATCTTGATTATTTTCTATATTCTTATTCTCATCTGTCATAGTATAAACCTTATTAAATGTCTTAAAACGCAAAATGCTGATATGGTCTTTACCACATCAGCTCTATCTTCTTTTTTTAGAAAGCAAAATATCTCTTCAACTTCCCTCTCTTATTTTAAAAATTAAAATCATTTTCATCTTAATTCTTAAAATTTTTGTTATACTCCATATTACATTTTTTTTTCATTCTTGTATATAACTAAATAGATTTATAAATTTTATAATATGTTACAATTTGATTTTTTGAATAGTGGACACAACCTCAAACGCAGATTTATAGTAGTTCTTAAGCCATATTTTTGTTCACTCTAAGACCATAATATTCTGTAACATTTTTTATTCAGGAATTAATTCATAAGTATTAATTTTTCAATCTTAAACATTACCTTAGTTTTTATTTCACAATTTTGATATTACGATTTTTATTTAGCTATTATACTGTTGGGTTAAAACCCAACCTACATTCTACATTCTAATAGTTTAAATCCTATACTTCTATTAAAATTATTTCCACCATATGTGGCATATGCTAAATCTAAGTATTTTTTATTAATATCAATTGCTGAAATTTCCATATAATCCCTTTTTCTTATTTATATATATATCTTTCACATCTAGCATTACCTAATCTGCCACCACAAATCAAGACATCACCATTTTCTAATACTCCCGTCAAATGCCTTACTCTTGCATACTTCATTCCATTCTTAATTCGTTTTAATTCTTTTTTTTCTACATCAAAAATATATGCGTCATTTACTTTTTCTTTGACCATTATACCTTTTTCGCCACCCGTAATTAAAATATTTCCATCTTTTAGCTGAGTATAGCTTCTTGAAAATACTTTATCATTCGGTAATTGTCCAATTATTTCAATAGTATCATTTACTGGATCAAATAATTCTATTGTATTAGATTCATTTCGTTTATCTCCTATTATTAATATTTTGTTATCATTTGTTTTAAACAAATTAGGTAGAGTTTTTGATTGGTATAACTTTGATTTTTGTGTAAAGCATTTATTTTTATTAATATCACATATTTCTATTAAAGAATGTTCTTTTTTGTATCTTGGAATACCCTCAAAAACGATATATCTATTGATATCTAATGGAACGATGGCTGTTCTGTCTAATATTTCTTTATTATATTCAGGTGCTTTTTTTAGTGTATTATTATCAGCATCAAATATATAAGTACTATGTTGTAAACCATTTATAAGTACAATTTTATTTTTAGATAAATTAATAAAATGCCAATCTATGTTTGAGCTTTGATCTTTAAATAAGTCTTCATGTGAAAAAACTTTATTTATTTCAAAAGTATTTTTATCAATAATTGCAAAATAATTTTTTCCTGTTTCATCTGTTGTTTGTATAAATATATTCCCATTGTTTAATTGTACTGCATCTATTATGAAATATAATAAATTATCACTTCTTTTTGTTATTTTTTTATATTGATTATCATAAAATTCAAGACCAACCATTTTTCTAGGTAGTGGATAAGTATAATATTTTCTATCTAGTATGTTAATACATCCAACAATGAGATATCTGTTATTCCCAACATTAAAAATACCTCCAGATGTGTAATTTTTACTTGCGTTGCAATCTTCTACGAATTTACCATTTTCAGGAATATCATTTAAAGTATTTTCAGGGGTTTTTAAAGAAAATGAAGTAAAAGAAACAAATAATAATATGCATATAATCCCATAGAATACATTGGTTAGATTTAATTCCAACCATTTTTTCAGTCCGTAGGTTGGTTTTAAACCCAACAACTTTTCCCACCATTTTTTATTGCATTCTTGTCTATTTTGATTTTCTTCTTGTTTATTTTCTATATTCTTATTCTCATCACTCATAGTATAAACCTTATTAAATGTCTTAAAACGCAAAATGCTGATATGGTCTTTACCACATCAGCTCTATCTTCTTTTTTAGAAAGCAAAATATCTCTTCAACTTCCCTCACTTATTTTAAAAATTAAAATCTTTTTCATCTTAATTCTTAAAATTATTGTTATACTCCATATTACAATTTTCCTTTATTCTTGTATATACCTATTTTAAAATATAAAATTTTCAACATAAAAAAGGAGGGGTTTAACCCCTCCTTTTAAAATAATATGTAATAATATCTTATTTCATAGCATTTTCAACTGCAACAGCAACTGCAACTGTAGCACCTACCATTGGGTTATTACCCATACCAATTACACCCATCATTTCTACGTGAGCAGGAACTGAAGATGAACCGGCAAATTGAGCATCACCGTGCATTCTTCCCATTGTATCTGTCATACCATAAGAAGCAGGACCAGCTGCAACGTTATCAGGGTGAAGTGTTCTACCTGTACCGCCACCTGATGCTACTGAGAAGTATTTTCTGCCGTTTTCCCAGCACCATTTTTTATATGTACCTGCAACCGGGTGTTGGAAACGAGTTGGGTTTGTTGAGTTACCAGTAATAGATACATCAACACCTTCTTTTATCATAACTGCAACACCTTCTGATACATCATCAACACCATAGCATTTAACTTTTGCTCTTTCTCCTTCTGAGAATGGTGTTTCTTTAACTACTTTTAATTCGCCTGTTTTATAGTCATATGCAGTTTCTACAGCTGTAAAACCGTTAATTCTTGCAATGATATAAGCAGCATCTTTACCTAAACCGTTTAAAATAACTCTTAAAGGTTCTTTTCTTACTTTGTTTGCATTTCTTGCAATACCAATAGCACCTTCAGCTGCTGCAAATGATTCGTGACCGGCTAAGAAACAGAAACATTTTGTTTCTTCTCTTAATAACATAGCACCTAAATTACCATGTCCTAAGCCTACTTTTCTTGTATCACCAACTGAACCCGGAACTGCAAAAGCTTGTAAACCTTCACCGATAGCTTCAGCTGCATCTGCTGCATTTTTGATACCTTTCTTTATTGCAATTGCACATCCTAATGTATATGCCCAAGATGCGTTATCAAATGCAATTGGTTGAATACCTTTAACAATTTCATCTACATTTATACCTTTTGATAGACATAATTCATTTGCTTCATCTAAAGATTTGAAGCCATATTCTTTTAGAACTTTATCTATAGTTTTTTGACGTCTATCTTGTCCTTCAAATTTTGCCATAGTTTTATTTCCTTATTTTAATTAGTTATACAAATTTTATTATTGTTTACGTGGGTCGATTGTTTTAACAGCATCTTGGAATCTGCCGTATGTTCCAATATTCTTTTCATAAGCTTCTTTTGGATCTTTTCCTGCTTTTATAGCATCCATTACTTTACCCAAGTTAACAAACTTATAACCGATTACTTCGTCATTTTTATCTAAACCAAGTTCTAAAATATAACCTTCAGCAAGTTCTAAGTATCTTACACCTTTTTGTTTTGTAGAGTGAATTGTACCAACTTGTGAACGAAGACCTTTTCCTAAATCTTCTAAGCCGGCACCGATTGGAAGTCCGCCTTCAGAAAATGCTGTTTGAGTTCTTCCGTATACTATTTGTAAGAATAATTCTCTCATTGCAACGTTTATAGCATCACAAACCAAGTCTGTATTTAATGCTTCTAATATTGTTTTACCAGGAAGAATTTCACCAGCCATAGCTGCTGAGTGAGTCATCCCTGAACAACCTAATGTTTCAACTAAAGCTTCTTGTATTACACCGTCTTTAACGTTTAATGTTAATTTACAAGTACCTTGTTGCGGTGCACAACATCCACAACCATGAGTTAAACCTGAAATATCTTTAATTTCTTTGCACTTTGTCCATTCACCTTCTTGAGGGATTGGAGCAGGCACGCCTTTTACACCTCTTTTTACACAACATTGATTTTCGATTTCATGTGTAACTTGCATATTACCTCCTGTTTCTTTATCTATTATTTTATAAATAATTATACGCTAACCTAATATCGGTCTACTAAATTATATTGTAAACAAACTTTCTTGTATATAATTATAAAAAAGATTAAATAAACTTTTCGTTTATTTTCTAAATATAAAAAACTAAGGACTAAAAAATAATAAGTCCTTAGCTTTTATAATATTAGAAATTCAAATAAATACTAAATATTATTCAGAAATACCATATTGCTTCAATACTTCTTGATATTTATTGGAAACCCTATTACTCAATTCGGTTTTCGTAATATTACCGTCACCATTAGCATCAAGTCCGGAATTTGCATTGTAGTATACAGCTGTTGAACTATCTGATGAAGAGCATAACACTTCTTTATCTAAGAATGCAGGCAAGAAACATAATGTATATAAGTCACCACCTGTTAATCTTTGACCTGAACCACCAGTCCAATTAGTAAAATATTGTTCGACATAATCTAATTGTTCAATAGCACTCATATTTAGTAGTTCCTGAGTAGTTGTACCAAGTGTCCTTGCTGTCGATGGCATAAATTGTATTAAACCGGTTGCGCCGCCATTGTTATTATATGCTGAAGGATTAATACCAGATTCACTCTGCATCATACCTATTAAATCTTTTGGATCACAATTGATATTTTTGGCTACTTCTTCAAGCTTAGCGCAGAAACCACTTCCTAATTTACCATCCAATTCAGCAACCAAAGTTTCAGGCAAATCACCACTATAGCGCATATTTTCTGTTTCAGTTTCTTCTGCTTCTTTTGTTCTGATTAATTCATTTACTTGACTTAATTCATCTAATGCTTGAGTTAATTCTTCTTGTACTGTCGGCAATTTATCTCTTAAAGTGTTAAGTTCTTCCTCAACTGCCTTAAACTCTTCAAGAGCCTTTACTACAGGACTGTTTGGATCATTTTTACAAGCTTCCATAATCTCATTTTCTATATCATCCTCTTCCTTCTGAAGAGTTTCAAGTTTTTCCTCTTTTGCCTGAAGTTGTTCTTTTAGTCCTTCTGAATTTCCACCGCCATTTAATAATTCCTCTAAACGTTTACATTCTTCTTCGTCTGCCGGAATTGTATTATTTTCCAGTTCTTCTATCTGGGCTTGTAATTCTTGTTTTGCTTGTTCTATTTTATTTTGTTCTTCGGGATCATCTGATGATACACCTTCATATGAAGATAATGCACTCTTTAAAGAAGATAATGTTTTATTATCTTCATCAAGTTTATCATTCGCTTTATTTAATGAAACTTCGGTTTCTGCTATCTGTAAATTTAATGAATCAATTTCTCCAGTTGTCGATTCAATTGCTTTTAAATTTTCTTCTCTTCTTTGTTTTAGTTCATCACTTATATTTTCATCATTTTCTACAGCTTCATCATAAGCAGCTTTAGCATCCTGATATTTACCGTTTTTAATTTCATCTATATCTGAAAGAACGGTATCAACATTTTCTTTTGCATTATCAGCATTATTTTGCCTTGTTGTTTGTTCCTTCTTTAGTTGCTCCAAATTCATATCATTTATATCTGTTGGAGAGGTATTTGGAGCAGTTGATAATGAACCTCCGCTGCTGCTATAACTTCTTCCTGTTGATGTTAATGGTTGAGTCGGGTTAGATGTTTGCCTTGCAGATATATTATCTGAAGTTGTTCCACTTTCTCCTGCTACTGTTTCAGGTATATCTTCAACCGCAACTGCACCTTCAGGGAGCTTAACATCATAATTGTAACTGCCATTTTTCATTCCGGCAAAGGCTTTTTCCAAGTCTTCAATACTTAATTGATCTTTATCACCTTGAACATAACTTTCAAATAACTCTTTTTCAAAGTCACTTATCTTTCCGTCGCCATCAACATCCAGATATTCCATCGCTTCTTCACTGCTATATATAGATTCTAATACATTATCAATAGCAGCAGAACCCTTTATGTCTTGTATTCCTTTGGCTATTCCGTCAAATATTGTTTCAAAACTATCAGGATTTTCTTGCATTATTGCATCAACTGAATCTAAAAATGCAGTTATTTCTTCTGTATCAACAGTTCTATTAGCATTTGTATTGACAGCTGCAAATAAATCTTCATCACTGTTAAATGCTTCTGCTAGAGCATTTGCAAGGAAATTTTCATTAATGGCATTTCCATTTGCGGATTCACTTACAAATGTGTCTGAACCTTCTTCTACTGAATTAGTTTCACCAGATTCTAAAACATCTTTAATGTCACTTATACTTTTTGTAAATATGGAAACATCAGAATAGCCGTTTTCCTTTAAATATGTCTGAAAATCGGAACTATACATAAATATACTAAGGTCTGGACTATAAGAAGAGATTTCTTTGGATGCTTCTTCTCCGTACTTATCAATTAAATAATTAATAAAACCCGTTTTAATTTCTGAAATATTTCCCATATACTACCTTTTTCTTTTGGCAAATAATTTATCGGCAAATTTATATGAAAACTTTATACCTTTTACAAAATTATGAACTCAATGTTAATCTTACATAAATATTTTTAATTTTAATCCAAATAATTGATGTAAATATTATAAAAATAAAAGAAAATATATATTATTAGAAAAAAGGATAAAAATGAAACTTAAATATATTATTTCGTTCTCACTTATTATAATTTCGGCATTTTGTTTTTTTAATAAATCAACTGCAAAATTTTCAATACAAAGCATTCCGTCTGATAATATACAGATTGATAAAAATTATATGCCAAAATCTGTTTTGAAGATAAACTATAATCATAATAATACTTTTGATAAGACCAATGAACAAAATATTAAAGTAGAACAACCAATACCATTGAGTTACAAAAGCAAGCAAGAAATTTATAACATTAGAAAAAATGCTGTTAAAAAATCTATATTTAATTATGATAACTATGAACCATCGGAAGAAGTGTTTGGTCAAATTGAAGATGGGAAGCCTTGGATTGCAATGAACAGTTGTGTTTCAATGGATAACCCTACAAGCATTATAACAGGGGATTCTGAAGAATCCAGATTTATTTTAAATCCATCTGCTTTAGTTCAAATAAATTTCCCCTTTTCAAGCTGGTGCGAACAAGGACAAACTAAACTACACTTACATTTAAAAAATATAAAATATCAAAAAGATAAGAATGAAATAATTGTTACATATGATAAACTAAATCAAGAAACTCTTTCTAACAACAGCTATTACTCGTTTTGCGGAATTAATGCAAGAGATTTAGGCTACAAATATGCTTTTATTGATTTAGAAAAATCAACATACAACTTACAGTTTGTAAATTCTTCTAATATCAGCACAAATATTACCGAATTTCAGGATTTTCTTCATTCAGGCGGCTCTTGCGGACATGAAAGCGGATGTAATAATGCTTCGCCTTCGCAACCAATGTTAGATTTTGAAAACTCTCACAAACTAAATAATCCCTACGAACAAAACAAAGAAATTTATATTAAATTATGGAAAAACAAACCACTATCACCAAGTGATAAACCTGATATTGTTGAACGAATTATAATTGAGAAAGCTTAAATTTAACTATTTCCCAAGCTGAATATATTATATATTTCCTCGTCCGAAAGTTCAGTAATAACTTTCTCACCTTCAAATACAGCTAAGTTTACAAGCTCTTTCTTTTGCTTAATCATTTCATCAATTTTTTCTTCAAAAGTACCTATAGTAACTAAACGATGAACCATAACATTTTTGTCTTGACCTATACGATAGCTTCTGTCGGTTGCTTGTTCTTCAACTGCCGGATTCCACCACAAATCATAATGGATTACATTCGTTGCAGAGGTTAAATTCAAACCTGTACCACCAGCTTTTAATGACAACAACATTATTTTTTGATCTGGATTTGTTTCAAACTCATGCAACATGTTTTGTCTTTGGTTAGTATTCAATGAGCCATGGAAAAATAATGGAGATATATTTAACTCATTTTTTATAATTGTTGAAAGAATATTTCCCATTTCTTTATATTGTGTAAAGGCTATAACTTTTTCATCATTTTCTAAAATCTGAGATAATAAAGAAATGAATTTTTCAGTTTTACCTGAAACATCCTTAGTCATTTCACCATATTTTAAATATTGAAACGGATGATTACATATTTGTTTTAGTGCAGTAATAAGTTTGAATATAATACCACGTCTGTTTATACCTTTCTGACTTGATATATCAGTCATTAATGAATTCAAAGTTTTTTCATACAATGCAGCTTGAGTCTTTGTCAGATAACAATATTCATCTAAAACCATTTTTTCCGGAAGATCATCTATAATTGTTTTATCTGTTTTTAAACGCCTTAAAACAAACGGAGAAATGGATAATTTTAATTTATCAGCTTGTTCATATTGTTTAAATCTTTCAATAGGAATAGCATAACATTTTTGAAAATCTCTAATTGAACCTAAATATCCTTTATTAATAAAGTCAAATATACTCCACAATTCTGTCAATTTATTCTCAACAGGAGTACCTGTCATTGCAATTTTAATATCAGATTTTAAGGTTTTAACGGCAGCGGTTTGAGAAGTATCAGGATTCTTAATATTTTGTGCTTCGTCAACAACTATCATACCCCAAGTTGTTTTCTTGACTTCTTCAATATCTATACGCAAAATTGCAAAAGTAGTAATTATTACATCTGACTTTAAATCCAACTGACGTTCAGGACCATGGTAAGCACTTGCCTTTAAAGAAGGGGCAAACATATTTAATTCTTTTATCCAGTTTCCCATTAAGGTTGTAGGACAAACTACCAAAACAGGATCTTTTAGTTTATTTTCTTCTTTTAATTTTAAAATTAAACTTATAACCTGTATGGTTTTACCAAGCCCCATATCATCAGCAATACAAGAACCAAAGCCCTTTGTAGTATTGGTATACAACCACTTTAAACCACCCATCTGATATGGTCTTAAAACACCTTTTAAGCCTTCAGGTGGAGTTACTTCTACAGATTTACCTAAATCTTTAACTATATTTGCAAATGCTTCATCATAATCAAATTCATAATCACTTAAATGACCTGAAAAAGCAGCATGCAACATTTCCATCCTTGTAATTTTATCAATTTTCGGATTTTTTAGTTTATTTATTATTGCCTGTGCTTCATTTTGATCAATTAATATATATTTATTCTTAAATTCAATTATTCCGTTAGCATCTTTTATAAGTTTTTCAAACTCCTCAACAGATACTTTTTCATCCCCAATTGACACTTGGAAGGAAAAATCAAAAATACTTGATAAACTAATATTTCCACTTTTCCCGTTTAAAATATCAGCAACATCTTGTTCGCGTAATGTTTTAATTTTTGCATTAATTGAAGCTCTTGGAACAACTATATTTCCAAAATTTGGAGGGAAATTAATATTTATTCCTGCTTTATTCAAATAATATGCGGTATGAATCATTAACTTATATACATCATTTAAAGATAAATACATTTTTAAGTTATCTTCATCTTCAAATAATGTTTCAAGCTCTTTGTAATAACGAAGTGCATAATTCAATTGTTTTTCAACAATATTTATAAGATATGAGTTCTGATACCCCCAATATGTACCATCTTGGTATATTTCAAGAAGCTGTTTTGGTGGTTCTTTCTCATTCAGTTTTTCATTATTTGCTTTTACTGAAATTGTCAATAAAAACTTATCTTCTTCTATTTTTTCAATATCCAATTGCGGACTTACAGGATATTTTCCTATATATATTTCATCCAACCATTCACTAATAGCTTCAGCTAAATCTAATGAACGAATATAACGTTTATTATTAGCCGGTTTTATAAAATATACAGATGAAATTATATCTTTAAATTTATATGCTTTAAACTTCAAAAATTTAAAAATCACATAATTCAAATAATCTTCAATTAATTTATCTGCAATATGTTTTTCGTTTGATATTTTCGTAAAATCCAAAGTATTAACTTCATCTATAGAATCTTGAAGTAAATCATTAATAGCAAACATTTCATATGTTATGGTAAAAAAATTATCTGTTTTAATAACTTTTGGCAAGAAATATAGTTTTTCTACAACTTTTTTTACAAACTGAGTAACTATATTAAAAATTCTAAATGATTCCGTAATATTAGGATTTTCGACAATTGAATCAAACCCGGAAAAATATTCCCAAATTAATTCTAAGGGAACTTTATATCCTATTTTTGTTTCTTTATTTCCGTTTTCTTCAATTTCATATGCAGTAGAAGAAAATCTGTACATTGATCCTTTTGATTTTAAATAGAAATCAAAATTATTTGTGGGGGTGACAAAAACCTCGTAATTTTTTCCTTCTTTTATTAAATAAAAATAGGTATTTTTTATTACATGACTTGAATTTTGAAATGTTGTAGCAAATTCATCTTCAACGAGCTGATATATAGTACTGATCATCAAGCGAAAATCTTTTTTTTCACATCCAACAGGATTTTCCGTTAAATTATGAAACATTTCATCTATATTATTTTTTTTGAAAGAAAATGCGAACTTATTATGAATAACTGTTTCGGATGTCATGTAAACCCCTTTATCTAACCTTTTATACATTATACAATAAAAATTTTTAACTAATGTATACTTTATTGTTATGATTATTTGATTTTGTTATAATTTACTTTTGTTACAACCAATAATTATTTAATACTTGTAGTAAAAAATGAAGACATGCAAATATATAAATAATACTCTTTTATTTACTCCGGAGAACATTACACCGTGTTATTCCTGCTTTTCTGATAAAGCACCTAGTTATATAAATTTTAATTCAGAAGAATATGAGAATATAAATTTTGAGAAAATAAAAAGAAACATCCTAAAAAAAATAAACAGTAAAGATATAAAAGGAATTCCTTGTGATACTTGTTGCCAAATAATTGATTGTGAAGAAATCCCTTCTAAATACACACATATTATATTAAGCTTTTGGAATAATGATTCATTGAAATATAATATTTTTGAAGTAATTCAGGATTTATACAAAAAGAATCTTCTAGATACAGATAATCTAATTATAGAATTCCAATGCGGTGACATTGATAATTTTAGAGAATTAAATAAACTTATAACACTTTTTGAAGCAAATGGATATAAAACAATTAATTTTCTAATCAACAATATAAAATACATACCTTTTATTGATGAAATATTAAAACAAGGAAAAGGTACTTTATCTATTATTTGCGACTTTGAAAATAAAGATAATATCGATAATAGCTCTTATTCAAAAATTCTTAGGATGTACATGGGAAATGCTAAAGATAAGAATAGTATCAAAGTATATTATACATTAATAAAGAATTGTAGTGATAATATAAAAGATATCAAGAACTTTATAGAAACAATGTTCAAAACCGGTATAAATTATATAGGATTAAGACTATACTATAAAGATATATCAAACTGGATAAATAAAACAATTCCTTTAAATAATTGCAGTAAAGATTATAGCAAACTGATTTTATATTTTTTCAAAATGGCAAAAAAATACAGTTTTTATTTAGATATGGATTATAAAGAGCAAAATATAGTACTAAGAAAAATATTCAAAACAAATAAATTACAGAATGAATCTTTTATTGTAAAAATTAAAGCTTTTTTTCATAAATAACAACTATGAGGAAATACAATCAGGAGAAATTATGAAATATAAAAGTTGTCATTTAATAGAACACGGTATATCAATTGATGTAGATTCAATAAAAGCTTGCTGTTTATCAAGAGAATTTAACAAAGGACAACTTCCCATAATTAATAAATATGAAAACAACAAAATAAACTGGGAAGAAATTTTTGAAGTAAAAAGACGACACAGAAAACATCAAAAAGTAATGAACCTAGCATTATGTGAAGGTTGTTATAATATACGTGAAGATAATTGGGATGATGAAGATTATATTTCTTTCATAAATTTTGATCATTGGAGTCAATGTAATTCAAATTGTATTTATTGCGGTGTTCAAGAAAACAAGCCAAAAACAAAAAATAACACATTAAAAGCAATAAAGGAACTTATCAAATCAGGTAAATTTAAAAACAATGGAGAAATAACTTTTCAAGGTGGAGAACCAACGATATTAAAAGAATTTGAAGATTTAGTAAAAATTTTTATAAAAGAAGGTTCAAAAATAAGAATTCATTCTTCTGGAATTTTATTTAGCCGAGCAATAAGGAACGGATTAAAACAAGGGAAAATAACTGTTGTCATTTCTCCGGATTCTATAAACAGAGAAACTTATAAAAAGGTAAAAAGAGTAGATAAATCAAATAAAGTTTGGGACAACATTAAGCACTACAGAAAAGGTCTAAAAGATGATTATGCAAATCTTGTCAAAGTAAAATACATAATAATTCCAGGTATCAATGATAATTTGGATGAAATAAATCAGTTTATGGAAACACTAAAAAAACTTGATATAAGAAGCGTTATCGTTGATATTGAATATACATACGCAAATGTTAATGCAAATAGAATTTCACCTCATATATATATATTAATGGATTATATAGAAAATTTCGCAAAACAAAATAAAATGTCATATGATTTGTACGATTCAGCACTATATATTGATAGAAACCGTAAATTTGAAAAAACTACAAATTTTGATTTAGAAAACTTAAATATAACAATAGAAAAATACAAACAAGAAAATATACAATACAATATTAAATACAAAAATTAGTAATGCAACATGCCAAAAAAATATGCTTATGTTAAAATTCTAATTAGTATTTCGGAGGGAAAACATGATAAGTACAGAAGAAGTAAAGCACGTTGCAAAACTTGCAAGACTTGAACTTACAGATGAAGAAGTAAATAAATATTCTCAACAACTTGGATCAATTTTAGAATATGTAGAACAAATGAATGAAGTTGATACAACAGGAATTGAACCTATGCCACATGCTATTCCTGTATATAATGTAATGCGTGAAGACGTTGTTAAATATGAACAAACAAAAGAAGAAATGATGGCAAATGCACCGTTTGAAGAAGACGGATTTTTTAGAGTTCCAAAAATAAACTAGCGTTTGTAATAAAAATGACACTAGATTAGAAAGAATTGAGGAAATATGAGCACAAAGTATATTTTTGTAACAGGCGGTGTTGTATCCTCCTTAGGGAAAGGGATTGTAGCAGCGTCTCTTGGTCGTTTGTTAAAAGCAAGAGGTTTTAGCGTTGTAATACAAAAATTTGATCCTTATATAAATGTTGATCCAGGTACAATGAGTCCGTTTCAACACGGGGAAGTTTTTGTTACCGATGACGGAGCCGAAACTGATTTAGATTTAGGTCACTATGAAAGATTCACAGATACTAATTTAGGCAGAATCAACAATGTAACTTCAGGCAGCATTTATCAAACAGTAATAAATAAAGAACGTCACGGTGACTATCTTGGTGCAACAGTTCAAACAATTCCACATATTACAAATGAAATCAAATCAAGAATAAAAAAAGCAACTCAACAATTCAAACCTGATTTCATTATTGCTGAAATAGGCGGTACAATTGGTGATATTGAGAGTTTGCCTTTCATTGAATCAATAAGACAATTTAGAAGTGAAGCCGGATTTGGAAATAGTATTTCTATACACGTAACATTACTTCCATATCTTCCAACTTCAGGCGAATTAAAAACAAAACCATCTCAACATAGTGTTACTAATTTGAGAAGTTATGGTATACAACCTGAAATATTAGTTTGCAGAACTGCAAAACCAATTCCCAAAAAAGAAAAAGAGAAATTGGCACTATTTTGTTCAGTTCCCAAAGATGCCGTTATCGAATGCAGAGATATGAAAAGTATATATGAAGTTCCCCTTGCATTGGAAGAACAAAATATGGCAAGCGTAGTACTTCAAAGATTGTTTATGCAGGATGTAAAACCTGATTTAGATGCTTGGAAGGAGCTTGTTAACAGAATAAAAAATCCTGAAAAAACAATCAAAATAGCAATTGCAGGTAAATATACAAAATTGTCGGATGCTTATATTTCTGTAGTAGAATCATTAAAACATGCAGGATATGAAAATAAAGCTCAAATAGATATAAAATGGATAAATTCAGAAGATTGTATTGATTTTGAGAAAGCAAAAGAAGCATTATCAGATGTTGATGGTTTAGTTGTTCCAGGAGGCTTTGGAATAAGAGGTATTGAAGGAAAGCTAAATGTAATAAGATACGCAAGAGAAAATAACCTTCCATTTTTAGGATTATGTTTAGGTATGCAATGTGCTGTAATCGAATACGCAAGAAATGTTGTTGGATTAAAAGATGCAAATTCTATGGAATTCAATGAAAATACCCAATATCCTGTTATTGATTTAATGACGGAACAGAAAAATGTTGAAGGTTACGGCGGAACAATGAGACTTGGTCAATTTGAATGCCATATACAAAAAGGTACAAAAGCAGAACAAGCCTATGGAACAAATGTTATATTTGAAAGACATAGACACAGATATGAAGTTAATAACGAATACCGTACTCAAATAGCAGAAAAAGGATTAGTATTCTCTGGACTTTCACCTGACGGAATGCTTTGTGAAATGGTGGAATTACCACAAAATGATTGGTTTGTAGCTTGCCAATTCCATCCGGAATTCAAATCAAGACCGGAAAAACCTCATCCTTTATTTGCAGGGTTAATAAATGCAATACTAAAGCAAAAAGAATCAAAATCTAAAGTTTTAGAAAAAGTATAAAGAAAAAGAATATAATATAGAAACAGAAGCAATTGCTTCTGTTTTTTATTAATACATTTTTTCCATATCTTTAGATTTTTTACGCCAATCTTTTATA
>CALUQL010000033.1 GCA_944322895.1 Candidatus Gastranaerophilales bacterium | reverse complement strand
CAAGTAAAAGAAATGGCTGATGAAATAAAAGCTTTGGAAGAAAAAGAACAACAACTTGATATAGAACAAAAAAATCTTCTTTTATCAACACCAAATATTCCTGATGAGACTACTCCTATAGGATTATCAGAAGATGATAATGTCGAAGTAAAAAGATATGGTGAACCTCGTAAAGTAAACTTTGAGCAAAAAGCACATTGGGATATATGTGTAGAAAAAAATATAGTAGATTTTGAACGTGGAGTTAAACTTTCTCAATCCAGATTTTCTTTGTATAGAGGAAAAGGTGCTCAATTAGAACGTGCGATAATTAATTTTTTCTTAGATACTCACACTCAAGAACACGGTTATGAAGAAATATTGCCGCCTGTAATGGTAAATGCTGCTGCAATGACTGGAACAGGTCAGCTTCCTAAATTTGCACAAGATATGTATAAGTGCGAAGAAGAAGATTTATATTTGATTCCGACTGCAGAAGTACCTGTGACAAATATATATTCAGGTGAAATTTTAAATGAAGATGATTTACCAAAGTATATGACAGCATACACACCTTGTTTCAGAAGAGAAGCAGGCAGCGCAGGTAAAGATACAAGAGGATTAATAAGACAGCACCAATTTAATAAAGTTGAGTTAGTAAAGTTATGTACTCCTGAAACAAGCGTTGAAGAACATGAAAAATTGACAAGAAATGCAGAAAGAGTACTTGAATTATTAGAACTTCCATATAGAAGAGTTGCACTATCAACGGGCGACATTGGTTTCTCAGCAAGAAAATGTTTTGACTTGGAAGTTTGGTTACCTTCTTATAATAATTATAAAGAAATTTCAAGTTGTTCTAATTTTGGTGATTTTCAAGCAAGAAGAGCAAATATAAGATATAGAAGTAAAGAAACAGGCAAGCCTGTATTTGTTCATACATTGAATGGTTCAGGTCTTGCTGTAGGAAGAACATTTGCTGCAATTTTGGAAAATTTCCAAAACGAAGATGGAACAGTCACAATACCAAAAGTGTTAAGAAAATATACAGGCTGGGATATTCTGTAATATGAAAAAAGGTCTATTTATTACTTTTGAAGGTGCTGATGGTTCAGGAAAAACGACTCAGTTAAATAATGTTAAAACTTTTTTGGAAGAAAAAGGTTATAGTGTTATTGTAACAAGAGAACCCGGTGCTTTGGATATCGGACAGAAAATAAGAGATATACTATTACATCATAAAGGCGTAGTAGCTGACAGATGTGAAATGTTTTTATTCTTAGCTGATAGGGCACAACATGTTGAAACATACATAAAACCTGCGCTTGAAAAAGGTACAATAGTTTTGTGTGATAGACATACAGATTCTACAATTGCATATCAAGGATATGGAAGAGGTCAAGATATATCTTTATTGAAAGAACTAAATAAAATAGCAGTAAATGGATTAAAACCTGATTTAACATTATTATATGATGTTTCGACAGAAACCGCTCAGCAACGTGTTGGCAGTGAAAAAGACAGAATGGAATCTGCGGGAATAGATTTTCATAGAAAAGTAAGAAATGGTTATATTGAACTTCAAAAAGAAGAACCAAATCGTATAAAGTTAATAAATGCAAATAATTCAATAGAAACTGTTTTCGAAGATACAAAAGATATTATAATAAAGTTATTACAAGAGAAATAAGGAGAAGAAATGCCTGAAGGTTATAGACGTTGGTATGATAATGACCCTATATTAAAGGAAGCATTAGAACTTTTAAAATTGCAGACAGATGATAAAAAATCAACTGCGGCAGATTTTATTATTTCTCTTCAAGAACAGGTTGCTCAGGATGTAATCGAAAGAATCTATGAGATTACACAACAGTTTTCAGGAAAAGGAAATCGTTGGTACGACAGTGATCCTGTAATGTTAAAAGCTATTGAATTGTTAAGAGTTGCACCTCCTCAAACTCAGAGAATAGCTGCTTTGAAATTGCTTTTAGCTATGGAAAGTAATGATATGGAATCTTTGGAAAAAGAAGATAATGAATAGCCAGTTAAAAGATATACAAAATCAAAAAGATCAAAGAGGCATCGATATTCAAAAGGTCGGTGTTAATGGCGTTGAGGTACCTTTATTAATAGATAGGAAAAATTCTGACAGTCAGGTAGTATCAGCAAAAGCGAGATTAAGTGTTACATTACCTCACGATTACAGAGGTACACATATGTCTCGTTTTATAGAAATTTTAAGTGAATATTCAAGTAAAAGGACTTTGGGTGTTGATATAAAAGGACTTTTACAAGATGTAAAAAAACGCTTAGAATCAGAATCTGCCCATGTTAAATTCGAGTTTAAATATTTTATAAATAAAAAAGCTCCGGTTAGTGAAATGGAATTCCCGGTAGGTTATGACTGCTCTTTTCAAGGTGATTTAACAGGTGATAATTACAAATTTATATTGGGTGTAAAAGTTCCGGTTACAACTTTGTGCCCTTGTTCTAAGGAAATTTCAAAATATTCAGCACATAATCAAAGAACAATGGTAAAAGTAAAAGTCAGTTATGATGAAAAGGATTTAATTTGGATAGAAGATTTGGTTGAAAAAATAGAGAGTTGCGGTTCTTGCCAAGTTTATTCAATATTAAAAAGATGTGATGAAAAATATGTTACGGAATCAGCATATGAAAACCCTAAGTTTGTTGAGGATGTTTTACGTGATGTTATTTGTCTTTTAGAAAAAGATGAAAAAATTACTTTCTACGAAGTAGAAGTCGAAGCTCAAGAAAGTATTCACAATCATAATGCTTGGGCTTGGCAATCTAAAAGTAAGGTGTAAAGCTAGTTGGAGACATAAAATGAAAGAATTATTTAACGATTATGTTCAATCTTTGGAAACATACATTATGTTTCAAATTAAACAAGAAACTCAGCGTTTGACTCCGGAATTAACAGCAAAGGGAAGAAAACCAATTTCTTTATCAATGGGAGCTCCTGTTGAAGCACCGCCTGAGTTTGTTACAAAAAAATTAATAGAAGCAGCACAAGAAGATGGGCTTCATACATATACAGTACCAAAGGGAGAATCATATTTTGTCGAAGCTGTTGCAAAAAGAATGAAAAATCGTTTTGGTATTGATTTAGATACAAAAACAGAAATATGTTCTTTGATTGGTTCAAAAGAAGGTATTGCCAATATGATTAGAGCATTGGTTAATCCTACTACCGATGTTACTAAACAAGATATAATTTTAATACCGGATCCGGGGTATGCTTCATATAAAGAAATGGTTAAAGTATCAGGCGGTTTGGCTTATGGTTTACCATTAAAACCTGAAAATAATTTTATGCCAAATTTAGATGAAGTAGCCGTAAATCTTGAAAAAGATGGATATTCAATGAAAAGAGTAAAGGCTCTTATTATTAATTATCCGAATAATCCGTTAGGAGCTGTTGCTAATATGGATTATATGAAGCATACGGTTGAATTTTGTAAGAAACATAAAATTTTACTAATATCCGATGCTGCATATATTGATATGGTATTTGATGGTCAGCCAAAGGCTCCGAGTGTATTTGAAGTTGAAGGCGCAAAGGATGTTGCTGTAGAATTTTACAGTTTTTCTAAACCATATTCAATGACAGGATGGAGAATTGGTTGGGTTTGTGGTAATAAAGATGCTGTTGGTATATTAGCAAAATTAAAATCAACTATCGATACAGGTATTTATAAACCAATTCAAAAAGCTGCGGCTGCTATTTTGAATTCAAAAGAAGGCGATGAATATATTGTAGAAGCAAATAAACGATTTGAAAGAAAACAAAAAGTTGTTGTAGATGGTTTTAAAGAACTTGGTTGGCCTATGGATAAGATTAATCCTCCAAAAGCAACATTCTATTTGTGGTTGCCGATACCGCCAAAATATAAAACTTCAAAAGAATTTACTGATGCAGTATTACAAAAATCCGGTATAGTTTTGGTTCCGGGTAGTGGTTTTGGTGAAAACGGAGAAGGCTGGGTCAGAATGTCAATTGTTGCGTCTGAAGACCAAATGCGTGAAGTTATCAGAAGATTAAAAGAAGACGGTTTCTATTTTGAATAAAGTTGTAATTGTAGATTATGAAGCGGGAAATTTAAGAAGTGTAGCAAATATGCTGACATTTCTTAATATCCCATTTGTTATAACTTCTAATAAAAATGAAATTTTATCTGCGAAAAAGATTATTTTCCCGGGACAAGGTCATTTTGCTCAAGCTATGAGCAATTTGGAAAGAAAAGGATTAGTTCCAGTTATAAAAGAATGTTGTCAAAAGGGGATTCCTTTTCTTGGTATTTGTATCGGACTTCAAATTCTTTTTGAAAAAAGTGAAGAAGCTCCTGAAGTTGCTGGGCTTGGAATTTTTCAAGGCGAGGTAAAACGATTTACAAAAGGGAAAATTCCTCAAATAGGATGGAATAAAGTAATACCTACTCAGAATAATATATATATTCCTGAGGGCTATTTCTACTATGTAAATTCTTATTATGTTGTACCAGAAAATGAAAATATAATAAGCGCTTATACCGATTATAACGGTAAGTTTTGTGCTGCAGTACAAAAGGAAAATATTACTGCTGTCCAGTTCCATCCGGAAAAGAGTGCAAAAGCAGGATTGGAATTTTTTAATAATTGGTTGAAAGATTAAAATTTTATTATAGTTTTAATAGACTATATTTTGTCTTGCATTTTTTATATACTATTATATTAATAGGTAAAAACAATGTTTGAAAGAATAAAATCTTTATTAAGAAAAGAAGAAAAAAATAAAAAATATATAAGTTGCGAGTACATTCAACATGGCTTTAATGTTGACTATGAAGATATAAAAATGTGCTGTTTTAACTGTCATGAAGGCGGTGGCAGACAGATCCTTATAGATAACTATAAAGGTCAAATGATTGATTGGAATAAGTTCTTTAAAGAAAAAAGAAAAATGAGAGAACTAAACAAAAAAGGTATTATCCTTGAAAGATGTAAAGGATGTTTTTTCTTAAAAGAACGTGAATGGGATGATGAAGATTATATAAGTTATATGGTTTTTAATCATTGGACTCAATGTAATTGTAAATGTAAATACTGCTTTACTAATGAACAATCTGACTTTTTTAATAAAAGAGTGAACTATAATATGTATCCCGTAATTAAAAAGCTTGTTGATATGGGAAAAGTCAGAGGCGGTGGAGAAATTGGTTTTGGAGGTGGAGAACCTGCATTATTACCTGAATTTGAACCAATGATGAATATGTTGATGGATGCCGGATGTGATAATATTAGAGTCCATTCTTCTTGTGTTAAATATTCTCCTGCAATTGAAAGAGGATTAAGTGAAGGGAAAGTTACTCTCGTTTGTTCTGTTGATTCAGGTACACCGGAAACATATACTGATATAAAAAGAGTTAATCATTTTGATAAGGTATGGGAAAATCTTGCTAAATATGCAGCATCCCAAACGGATAATAAATATAAAGCTAAGACTAAATACATTATATATCCTGGGTATAACGATAACAAAGAAGAACTTGAAAAATGGTTTGATTTAACGGTTAAATCAGGTATAAGAAGTGTTGTGCTTGATGTGGAAGGCGGTTGGTATATTAATAACAAATATAATGTTCCTGATGAAATGTACGAACTTCTTGAATATGCCGGTAAAAAAGCAGACGAGCTTGGTATGAAATTTGTTGAATATTATGATAGAGCAAATGATATGCGCATTCATAAAGAAGAGTATAAACAATTGAGAGACAATGGACAAAATAAACAGTAATATTGCCGAAAAGATTAAAAATTATAAACACTACTTTATAGACCTATTAATATTAGCATTTCCTCTTTTGATAGGAAATCTTGGTCATACTCTAATTGGTGCAACTGACGTTTTTGTTGTTGCAAAGTATAAAATTGATGCTCTTGCTGCTATAAGTATTGCTAATTCTATTTTGTTTACTATTTTTATATTTGGAATCGGTTTAATATGTGCTGTTTCTATTGTTCTTGCAAATAAAAGAGGCTCAAGACAAAAAACAAAAAAATATTTACTTTCAACTTTGATTTTTTCGTTTGTTTTGGCTGTATTTTTTTCTATAATCTGTTATTGCTCAAAATTATTAATACCATATATGGGTTTTGAAGAACATTTAATTCCTTATATTGAAGAATATATTACAATTGTTTCCTTTTCTATGTTTGGAATGTTTTTATATGAAGGAGTAAAACAATTTCTACAATCATATGAAATTGTTAATTTCCCTAATTTAATACTATTGTTGGCAGTTTTTGTAAATCTTATTTTTGATATAATATTAGTTTTTGGATTTGGGAGCATCCCGTCAATGGGGTCAAGAGGGGCAGCAATTGCAACCTTCTCTGTAAGAACATTAATGGGAATTATAATGTTTCTATATGTTTTTAGATTTATTGATTTTAAATCTAAAATTGATTTTTCATATATGAAAAGTTTGATTAAAATAGGTTATCCAATAGGGGCCGCGTTATTATTGGAATTTCTTGCTTTTAATATAGTTACGATACTAGTTGGTCGAGAATCTGCATTATTAGCTGCAACACATAGTATTTTAACTACAATATCATCTTCTACATTTATGGTTCCTTTAGCTATATCTACAGCTGTATCAGTAAAGGTTGCATATTATTATGGTGCCGGAAAAACAGAAGAAATAAAAAGATTTTCATTGGCTGGCTTAATAATGGGTGTTGGATTTATGGCTTTTGCCGCAGTATGTTTTGCAATATTCCCGACTCAGTTAATAAGCTTGTTTACTGATAATAAATCAGTATTGAATGTTGCACTGCCAATAATGATGGTAGTAGCAATGTATCAGGTCTTTGACGGATTTCAGGTGGTTTCAGGCGGTATTTTAAAAGGATTTAAATTAACAGCTTTTGTATCAAATGCAGTTTTCTTTGGATATTGGATTGTTGGTATGCCTGTAGCAGTTCTGCTAGTTTATAGATACGATATGTCGTTAAGTGGCTATTGGATTGCTTTAGCTGTATCATTATGTGTTATGGGCTTTGTTCAAGCAGCTATGGCAAAACATAAATTTAATCAGGTTAAAGAAATGTATAAATAATAATTAAAATTAATTAATGTATATACAATTCAGACGAATTTAAGGTATAATAAGCATATTGTTTTATAGTTTTTAAATAGGTTTATATGGAAGAGAAATTAAAGTATAAGAGAATTCTGCTAAAACTAAGCGGTGAAGCTCTTTTGGGAAAACAAGAATTTGGGATTGATCAAAATCCATTAGAAATGATTGCAAATGAAGTAAAACAAGCATATGATGCAGGTGCTGAAATTGCAATAGTTGTTGGTGGCGGTAATATTTTTAGAGGCGTAAAAAATTCTGCAAAATATGGTATGGATCAAGCTACCGGTGATTATATAGGAATGCTTGCTACAGTTATGAACGCACTTGCACTTCAAAGTGCGTTAAGAAAAATAAATGTTCATTGTAGAGTGCAGTCAGCTATAGATATGGATAAAATAGCTGAACCATACATTAGATTTAAGGCAATAAGACATCTTGAAAAATCAAGAGTTGTTATTTTTGCTGCAGGAACAGGAAATCCATTCTTTACCACAGATACAGCGGCTGCGTTAAGAGCGTCAGAAATAGGTGCTGAAGCTATGTTGATGGCTAAAAATGGAGTAGACGGTGTATATTCTGATGATCCGAGAATTAACCCAAATGCTAAAAAATATAGTAATATTACCTATGATGATATAATTATTAAAGGTTTGAAAGTTATGGATACTGCATCTTGTGCTTTATGTAAACAGAATTCTATACCAATTGTGGTATTTGATTTTGCAGCAAAAGGCAGCATTATAAAAATATTAAAAGGCGAAAATATAGGAACATATGTAGGAGGATAAAATGACAGTTGATGAAATGTTTCGTTCTGGTTCAGATAAAATGGAAAAAGCTATTAATCAAATGAAGAAAGAATTTTCTTCTATCCGTACAGGAAGAGCTAATCCTATGATTTTAGATAAAGTTTTAGTAGAGTATTATGGTGCTCCTACACCTTTGAGACAGTTATCTCAAGTTAGTGTTCAAGATGGTACTACTTTAGTTATTGCGCCTTATGATAAAACTATTCTTAAGGATGTTGAGAAAGCATTAGTTAAAGCAGATTTAGGTATCAATCCAAACAGTGACGGAATAGTTGTAAGATTGATATTCCCACCTTTAACTCAAGATAAGAGAAAAGAAATTTGTAAGGATGTTAAAAAAGTTTGTGAGGAAACAAAAGTAGCTATCCGTAATATCAGAAGAGATATGACAGATGAATTGAAAAAAATTGAGAAGGCTGAAAATCTTTCTGAAGATATGGTTAAAGATAATCAGGATAAAATTCAAAAATTAACTGATAAATATATTAAAATAGCAGATGATAATTGCGCAGAAAAAGAAAAAGAGGTCTTAACAGTATAGTGGCCGTATTAGATACTATAGCAAAAAATCGTTTGATAACAGGCTTTGCAATGGGAACACTTGTGTTCTCTTGCATTTTGCTTGGAGGGAAATGGCTTCTTGCACTTCTATTATTATTTATTATCACAGCTTCAAAAGAATATGCTGATATATTAAAAAATAAAGGATTTTTACCTTTCTTTAAAGTAATATTAATAGTTTCAGTTTCAATGGTTCTTGTTTCTGCTTGCGGATATGGAGAGTTGCTTCCTTTAGTTCTTTTAATTGGGACTATTGGTTCTTTTCTCGCTGTACTATTTAGAGGCAGACAACCATATATAGCAAATGTTGCAACAACTATACTTGGGTTCTTAATTGCTTGGATGCCTTGCCATATTTGTTTGATTAGAGAAATGGGACCTGATGTTTCATTATTCGGTATATCTTTTAAGCAAGGATTATATTTCTTGGTGTTTATATTCTTTGTGATTTTATTTACGGATATTGCAGCATATTATTTTGGTGTAAAATTTGGAAAACATAAATTGTCGCCTGTAATTAGCCCTAAAAAGACAATTGAAGGTTCATTAGCAGGTGGTTTTTGTGCAATTGTTGCAGGATTGATAATAGGAAAACTTATTGGAATTTCTTTGTATCATTCTTTTGTTTTGGCCTTAATTGTAACAGTAATGGCACAGTTAGGTGATTTGTCGGAATCTTTAATTAAACGCGATGCCGGTGTAAAAGATTCTGGTAATTCTTTACCGGGACATGGTGGTTTTCTTGATAGAGCTGATAGTTATTTATTTTCAGTCCCAGTTGCATATTATTATATAAAGTTCTTTATACTTACAAATCTTACTTTACCTATGATTGGAGAATTTTTAAAGAAAGTATTCCATGTTATCTGTGGCTAGAAAAAAACAAATAAAGAAATTTATAAAAATTTTAGATATAAATATGACGGATGAAGAGCTTTTAGACATTGCGTTAACTCATCCGTCTTTTAATTTTGAAAAAAATAGAGAAAATGAACCTGATTATGAACGTTTAGAATTCCTTGGAGATTCTGTACTACGTTTGATTATTAGTGAGTACCTTTTTGATAAATATAAAAATTATAATGAAGGTAAGTTAACAAAAATAAGAAGTTATTTAGTTAGTGATGAACTCTTAGCAAAGATAGCAAAAAATTTAAATCTTGATACATATTTAAATATTGGCATCCATGAAGAAAAAGATGGAGGAAGAGACAAAGAATCAATAAATGCTTGTGCTATGGAGGCTGTTTTAGGTGCAATATATAAAAATAGCGGTTTTGAATGTGTTAAAGATTTCTTGTATAAAATATATAATAGTATGAATGTTGACTGTAATGAAATATTATATTTTTATAATTCAAAAGAAATATTGCAGCAATATACACAATCTAAGAATAAAGATTTACCTGTATATAAATTGGTTTCAGAGTCAGGTCAAGCACATAATAAAATATATGAAGTATCTGTATTTTATCAAGGTGAGAACTTAGGGGCTGGCATTGCAAAAACTAAAAAAGAAGCAGAAAAGATTGCTGCAGTGAATGCAATAAAAAAATTAAAAATTCTAGAAAGCTGTGAAAATGAATAAAATTATTATTGCGCCATCAATATTATCCAGTGATTTTGCAAATTTGGAATCTGAAATAAAAAAATTAGAGAAAAATGGCGCTGATTGGGTGCATGTAGATGTTATGGATGGACATTTTGTTCCTAATCTTACATTTGGAGCTCCTGTTGTTAAAGCTTTAAGACGTGTAACAAATATTCCTCTTGATGTTCATTTGATGATTGAAAATCCTGAAAAATATATAAAAGATTTTGCGTTAGCAGGGTCTGATATTATAACCTTTCATTATGAAGCATCTAAAAATAATGTTGATGATTTAATAGCTATGATACGATCATATGGTAAGAAAGTTGGATTATCAATAAAACCTAAAACAAAAGTTTTAGAAATAGAAAAATATATAAAAGATGTTGACTTGGTTCTAATTATGACAGTTGAACCAGGTTTTGGCGGTCAAAAATTTATGCCGGATTGTGCTGAAAAAATAAGTGAAATCAAAAATATATCAAAACAAGTTATTGTAGAAGTAGATGGTGGGGTTAATATAGAAACTGCTTCCCATTGTAAAAATTTAGGTGTAGATGCTTTAGTTGCAGGAAATTATATATTCTCAAGTGATAATATAAAGGAAGCAATAGCTTCATTGAGGTAAATATGTATATAACGGATGGTATTGTAGAACAACATATTCATGGTGCATTTGGCTATGATTTTATGAATTGCAGCATTGATGATATTTGTTTGGTTTCTGAAATGTTTTTAGAAAATGGAGTTACTGCTTTTTTTCCTACAGTTATGACCGATAGCTTGGAAAAAATAAAAGAGAGAATTGAAGTTATTAAAGAGGCTAAAAATAAACAACAGGTTAAGTCTGCACAAATTGTTGGGATTCATTTAGAAGGTCCTTTTATTAATCCTGAAAAAGCCGGAATTCATGAAAAAAAATATATTTTGCCATTGAAAATAGATTTGTTTAAAGAATTAGAAGATGAAATTATAAAAATAGTTACATTGGCCCCTGAGTTAGATAATGAGATGGCTTTTATCAAATATTTGAAATCAAAAAATATAAAAATATCTGCAGGGCATTCTGTTGCGAAAGTTCTTTCAGATATAAATCAAGTAACTCATTTATACAATGCCATGGGAAACTTTTCTCATAGAGGTGATTCTACAGTTGTTTCGGCATTAATAAATGATGATATTTATACCGAAATTATTGCTGATTCAATGCACGTAAGTGATGATGTACTTAAAATAACTTTTAAACAAAAACCTTTGAATAAAATTTTGCTTATAAGTGATGCGCTTCCTCTGGCGCATAGCCAAAATAAAGAACAAATTTTTGCAGGTCAAAAAATATATAATAGAAATGGGAAATTGGTTAATTCGGAAGGTGTTTTTGCCGGCAGTTCAATGCTTTTGTGTGATATCATTAAAAATCTTGCAGATAAAAATATTTTAAAAATAGAAAATGCGATTCTTACCGCATCTTCTAATCAACTAAATTATCATAAACTAAAAAGTAACATTAAAATCTATTGGAATAATTTACATAAAATAGAAAAAATTGAATTTATTTAAAATAAATTAGTTTCCGGAGTTGTTTTTGCATAAAACCCAAATGGAACTTTTTTAAATGAATTAATTTCTTTTTTTAGTTTATAATTCTCTTTGTTTAATTCATTAATTTTGAATCGCATTGTTTCATTTTCAGTTTTTACTCTAATAAGCTCCATTACAACATCATCCATACCATCAAGTTTTTCATCAAGAACAGATGTGATTTTTTCAGTCATAGATTTTTCAATGTTTCTTAAAGTTTCAACTAACTGAATAATTGAAGCACTTGAAATTGAATTTGTCCCCTTATGCACAACATTTTTAGAAGGTGCAGGTGTAACATATTTCATTTTGTCATTCATAGAAACATCTTTAAGTTTTTTTGCATCATCCTGAGTAAAATAAGTAAGACCTCTATCATTCTTCTTTAATTTTATCGATGCAATTTTACATAACTCTTGAATTTGAGAGTTATCAATACCTAACATTTCTCTGATTTCTTTTGGTGAAAATTCTTTACCATCAATCATATCTACCGTAGATGTTCCCATTTAATAAAAATCCCCTTTAATTAAAAGCATGACATAGCCTAGAAATATTATATCTATTTTAGAAAAATTTGTCTAAGAAATAATTGTATCTTTACATAACTTTTCATTTTGTATAAAAGTAAAAAAATATTTAATTTGTGTTACTATAAAAATATTAGGTTAACTGGAGTTGTTAAATGAAATGTGTAATATTGGCAGGAGGTTCTGGTGAAAGATTATGGCCTGTATCCAGAGATTTATATCCAAAATCTTTATTAAAACTTTTTGGAGGGAGAACGTTAGTTCAAAATGTTTTTGAAATCGCTTCAAAAGTTACTTCTGAAAAAAATATATTAACGATAACAAATATAAGACAATTTGATGATACCAGAATACAACTTAAAGAATTATATTCTAAACCACTTATTATTTCTGAACCAATGTCAAAGAATACAGCGCCTGCCGTGGCATCAGCTTTAACCTATTTAAAGGGTCAAAAGGACGAAATGGTGCTTATTCTTCCTGTTGATTTCTCGATTGAAAATATTGAATTGTTTTTGACTGGAATAGAAAAAGCTAAAAACCTTGCAAAAAAAGGATTTATAGTCTCTTTTGGAGTTAAACCTTCTTATCCTGAATCAGGATTTGGATACATTAAATTGGATGATGATATTCTTAGCGGAAATAAAGTGAAAAAGTTTATAGAAAAACCCTGTAAAGAAGATATTTCAGCTTTTATGAAAGAGGGGAAATATTACTGGAATACAGGGATATATCTTGCAAAGATATCAACATTTTTAGATGCTTATCAAAAATATGCTCCAAATGAGTGCAAAGGGTTCTCAAAAGAAATGTTTGATGAAAACAATAAAATCAAATTTGAATTTTATGAAAATATTCCCGAACTTTCCATTGATTACGCAATAATGGAAAAAGCTGAGAATATTGCTTGTATAGAACTTGAGACAAGATGGCAGGATTTTGGTTCTTGGCAGGCTTTATATAATGATAGGGAAAAAGACTCAAAAGGAAATGTTATAGACGGTAATGTTATTGTTGATAAAGTTAAAGATTCTTTTATATATTCATCAAAAGAGTTAGTTGCTGTTTCAGGAATGAAAAATACAATAGTTGTCGAAACGGAAGATGCTGTATTAGTTTGTGATAAATCAAGAGCAGCTGATATTAATCAATTGGTAAAAGAATTAAAGAAAAATAATGATCCGGCAACTCTTTCAAGAAAAACTGTTTTTAGACCTTGGGGCTTTTACACTTGTTTAAATGGAGGTTCAGGCTGGCTGACTAAAATTATTACTGTATCTCCAGGTCACAAATTGTCACTACAATCACATAATTATAGAAGTGAACATTGGGTAGTTTTGGAAGGAAAGGCGACTGTGATTTTAGACGAACAAAAACATGTTCTTAATAAGCATCAAAGTATCGATATTCCGATAAAATCAAAACATTCATTGCAAAATCATACAAAAGAACCTCTTAAGATATTAGAAGTTCAGAAGGGTGATTATATTGGCGAAGATGATATAATTCGATATGAAGATATGTATGGTAGAGTAAAGTAGCTTTTAATTCTATTTTCAAAAGGTTTTTTAATGCTATAATTTATGTAAAAAGTCGTTATTATAAGGGATTTAATATGAATAAGAATCAATCAATGGGTATTTGGCTAGTAGTAGGTATTTTAGTTCTTGCCTTGGTATCGATGTTGTTTACAGGACCTACAACATCAACGAAGGTGTTATCATATACTGAATTTATAAATAAAGTAAAGAATGCAGAAATAAAAGAAGTTATAATTGAAAATGATACAGTTACTGCAATACCTGTTGAAGATGGTATAAAAACAAAAATTAATGGAAAAGATGAAGTAACGGCATCTTTGAGATATAAAGCAAATATCCCATCAGGAGATAATACATTATATCCATTGTTTGAAGACAATAATGTTAATGTTGAAATTAAAAAATCAAATGAATCTTCTCCATTTATGGGATTAATGGGAACGGCGCTTCCGATTCTGTTAATAATTGCTTTTTTTATAATATTGGCAAAAATAATACAAACAGGAGGCTCTCAAGCACTATCTTTTGGTAAAAGTAAAGCTAAAATGATGCTTGACAGCAAAGTGAAAGTTACTTTCAAAGATGTAGCTGGGATTGATGAAGAAAGACAAGAACTTGAAGAAATTGTAGATTTCTTGAAAAACGGTGAAAAATACTTAAAATTAGGAGCTAAAATCCCCAAAGGTGTACTTTTGGTGGGTGCTCCAGGTACCGGTAAAACTTTAATGGCAAAAGCAGTAGCAGGTGAAGCTGGAGTTCCTTTCTTCTCTATAAGTGGTTCTGACTTTGTTGAAATGTTTGTTGGTGTTGGTGCTTCAAGAGTTAGAGATTTGTTTGAACAAGCTAAAAAACATCAGCCTTGTATTGTATTTATTGATGAAATAGATGCAGTAGGAAGACAGCGTGGTGCTGGTCTTGGCGGTGGACATGATGAAAGAGAACAAACATTAAACCAATTACTTGTTGAAATGGATGGTTTTGATGGAAATACCAACATAATTATTCTAGCAGCAACAAATAGACCAGATATTTTAGATAATGCTCTTTTAAGACCCGGAAGGTTTGACAGACAGATTATGGTAAGTCTGCCTGACGTTAAAGGTAGGGAGCAAATTTTAGGTGTTCACGCAAAAGGAAAACCATTGGATAAAGATGTTGATTTGAAGGTTTTAGCAAAACGTACTCCAGGCTTTACTGGGGCAGATTTGCAAAGCTTATTAAATGAGGCTGCATTACTAGCTGCAAGAAAAAATAAGAAAGTAATAAACATGGCTGAAATTGATGATGCCATAGATAGAGTTATTGCCGGTATCGAAAAGAAAAGTAAGGTTATGACTGATGAAGATAAAGAAATAACATCATACCATGAAGTTGGTCATGCTCTTTTGGCAAAATTATTAAAGGATTGTGATGAATTACATAAAGTTACTATTATTCCTAGAGGTTATGCTTTAGGTATAACTTGGACAAAGCCAGAGGATAATAAAGTACATGTAAGTAAGTCAAAATTATTAGATCAAATAACAATGACTCTTGGTGGAAGAGTTGCAGAAGAATTGGTATATGGTTCTGACAAAATTTCTACAGGTGCATCAAGCGATTTGCAAAAAGTAACAGAAGTCGCAAAAAAAATGGTTACTCAGTGGGGTATGTCCGAGAAAATGGGTGCTATGACTTATGGAAAATCTCAGGAACATGTATTTATGGGGCGTGACTTTGGTACAACAAGAGATTTTTCTGAAGAATTTGCGGCTGATTTAGATAGAGAGATAAAGAAAATAATTGATGGCCGTTACGAAGTAGCAAAACAATTATTGACAGATAATAGAGATTTACTTGATGCTATTGCAAAAGAACTTTTAGAAAAAGAGACCCTTGATGATAAAGATGTGACTGATATTATTATAAAAATTAAGGGCGAAGAGTTTAACGATAAGTTATAAGTGGAATTTATTTAAATAAAAAGGAAAGATAAATGGCTTCATTGATAAATTCTATTAGAAGTATTACCAGCGATTCTTGGTGGATTGTAAAATTAGGTTTGTTATCAAGTGTATTGTTTGTGGTTATGGATAATGATTTAAACTATCCAAATGGTAATCCTGCATTAGTTCCTGTTTATGCGGTTATTTTTGTTCTTATGTTGGGATGTGCTTCTATAGCAATGCATAGAAATATAAATAACAAAATACCTTTGTTCCCTAATTTATTTAATATTTCTGAACTTATTATAAAATCAATTGGTGCTACAATTTCTATATTGCCAGGATTATTAATATATTATACAATTGTTTCTTTTGTTCAGAAGAATATAGTTTATGAAACATTTGTAATGGCTGTTATATATATGTGTATAACATTATTTTTAGTTCCGTTTATATTTATACCTGTTGTTTTATATAGTGTGAATGGTAAATTGACAGACGCATTCAATCTGAAAAATATATATGAAGGTTCGGGCAATTTTGCTGTGCAGTTTCTTTCATATATATTGCAATTTATTTTTATAATTTGCGTTGTTACATATCTTATATATACGGTACTCCTTGAAATGTTAGGTGATCATGTTAGTTTATTAATTTTAAAAAGTATTGTTATTGTAATTTCTTTCTTTTCTGTATTTATATACTGTTCTGATTTATATGAGGATGTGATACCAGAACTTAAAAAAAAGCAGAAACAAAAATTAAAGAGAAAGGTTCCTTAGTTTTTTAATTTGATTTCTAATTTCAGCAGCCCTTTCAAAATCAAGAATAGAGGCTGCTTTTTTCATTGATTTTTCTAGTTTATCTAGTAACTTTGGCAAATCTTTCTTCGAAATATTATTTTCAACCATTTCTTCAGCAACAATATCTTCTATGTTTCTGTAACTTGCAACCAGTTGAAGAAGATTATTTTCTATCGGTTTCTTTATTGTTTGAGGTGTTATATTATTAATTTTATTATATTCTAATTGAATAGAACGTCTTCTTTCTGTTTCTTTTATTGCTTTGTCCATCGAATCAGTGATTTTATCAGCATACATAATTACTTTAGAACATACGTTTCTTGCAGCTCTTCCAATTGTTTGAATTAAACTTGTTTCAGAACGTAAGAAACCTTCTTTATCTGCATCCATAATAGCGACTAATGAAACTTCAGGAATATCAAGTCCTTCCCTTAAAAGGTTTACTCCAATTAGAACATCAAATAGTCCTAATCTCAAATCTCGTAATATTTCCACTCTTTCCATTGAGACGATTTCGCTGTGAAGATAACGAACTTTTATGCCTAATTGTTGCAGATAGTCACATAAATCTTCCGCCATTTTTTTTGTTAGTGTTGTAACAAGTATTCTTTCTTTTTTATCTGTTACTTTTTTTATTTCATCGATTAAGTCATCAACTTGATTTAGCGTTGGTTTTACAAAAATTTCAGGGTCTACTAGTCCTGTTGGTCTAATAATCTGTTCTACTAAATTTGAAGAAATAGATTTTTCGAATTCACCCGGTGTGGCTGATACAAATATTTTTTGTCCTACTTTTGACCAAAATTCCTCAATTTTCAATGGTCTGTTGTCTTTTGCACTTGGTAATCTGAAACCATAATCAACCAAAACGCTTTTTCTTGCTTGGTCTCCATTATACATAGCTTTTAGTTGAGGTATAGATACATGTGATTCATCAATTACCAGTAGAAAATCATCATTAAAATAGTCTAATAAAGTAGCTGGTGCACTTCCTGGCGGTCTTCTTTCTATTATTCTTGAATAATTTTCTATTCCGCTGCAGTATCCCATTTCTTTTATCATTTCAATATCATAATTTGTTCTTTGGTAAATTCTTTGTGCTTCTATTAATTTATTTTCAAATTCAAATTGTTGTACTTGATTCTTCATCTCTTGACGAATCATCTTTATTGTTTCTTCTTTATCTTCTTCACCTGAAATATAGTGAACAGCGGGAAAAATTACTGTTGAATCAACATTTTCTATAATTTCTCCTGAAACGGGATTTATTCTTGTAATTTTCTCTACTTCATCTCCAAAAAGTGAAATCCTTGTTATCATTTTTTCATATGCAGGCATTATCTCAATGATATCACCTCGTGGTCTGAAGGTGGAACGAGTTAATTCTAAATCATTTCTTGTATATTGAATTTTCACTAATTCTCTTAAAAATGCGTTTCTGTCAATTTCATCTCCAACTTCAATTTTAAGAGCACCTTTAAAATATTGTTCCGGCAAGCCTAAACCGTATATGCAACTAACTGAAGCTACAACAATTACATCGTTTCTTTCATATAAGCTTCTTGTTGTATTGTGTCTTAAGCGGTCTATTTCATCATTAATTGTTGCTGATTTTTCTATATATGTATCACTTCTTGGGATGTATGCTTCTGGTTGGTAGTAATCGTAATAAGATATAAAATATTCTACCGCATTATTTGGAAAAAGTTCCTTAAATTCATTATATAACTGCGCTGCAAGAGTTTTGTTATGTGCAATTACAAGTGTTTGTCTTTGTACTTTTTCAATAACATTTGCAATAGTATATGTTTTCCCTGAACCGGTTATACCAAGTAATGTTTGTGCATCAAAACCTTTATTAATTCCATCGGTGAGCTCTTTAATAGCCTTTGGCTGATCGCCTGAAGGTTTGTATTTTGAACATATTTCAAAACGTTTTCCCATAGAAATATTTTATATTAAATTATGAAATTTGTGTATATTAAGTTCTTTTTATTTGTTTCTTATTTTATTTGAATTGATGATTAAAAATTCATCTTTACTAATTTAATTATTAAAAATATAATAAGATAGTAACTATGAACGATTTAACGGAATATTTAAAAAAAGCTTTTAAATATAAAAATAATGGAGATTATAAAAAATCAATAGATTATTTTTATAAGGCTTTGGCAATAGATAATCAAAGTTCTGAGATAATGGCAGAGTTGGCTTGTCTTTATTCAAAGTTATGTCAATATGATAGGGCTATTAGTTTTTACGAGCAAATAATTTTGCAAGATTCAAGTAATTATTATGTTAAATTACAATTGGCTTTATTGTGTAAGTCAATCAAGGATTATAAAAGGGCAGAAGAGATACTTGTTAAATTGTTTGAAAATGGATATGAACTTAAAATTGTAGCTTCAGAACTTTTTCATATTCTTTCTATCAATCGAAATTATGAGAAAATTATCTTATACTTCAATAAGTGTTCTAATAAATTAAGTGATAGTATTATATTTTATTATGTTGCACTAGCATATTCTAAAATTGGTAAAGAAGATATTGCCGATGAATTTTATAAGAAATCTTTTAGTATAGATGAACATAATATTTTATCAGGAAAGAATGTCGCAAGGTTCTTATTTGAAAAGGGACATATTGATTCAGCTGAAAGTCTTGCATTGAATCTATTGAAACTATCAGAAGATTCAGAGTTGTTATATTTGCTAGCTGAAATTGCTTATACGAAATTTGATATTGATTCAGCAATAAAGTATTATTCATATGCGATTAAAGTTAACTCACAAAATGCTCTGTATTATTTTAAGCTTGCAATTGCATTTTCATTAAAAGGCTTCTTTAAAGAAGCGGAAGAAAGCTATTGTAAGGCAATATCTTTAGAACCTGAAAATACTTTATATAACTATGCTTTGGCTTATATGTATTATATGAATAAGAAAATGGATTTGTCAGAAAGATTAGTTGATTATATTCTCACGATTGATCCTGAAAATAGTCAAGCATTATCACTAAAAGTATTATTATTGATAGATAAAAAAGAAATTGCTACTGCAGGAAAAATAATAGAAGAGCTTGATTTACAACAATATAAAGATGATTTTGTATATTATGTGCAATCTATATACTATTCCAATATAAATTTATTAGATAAATCTGTTGATAGAATATTGAAAGCTATCAAATTAAATAGTCAATCAATCGAGTATAAGTATCAATTAGCAAATTTAAAATATAATATTGAAGATTATGAAACTTCGATTGAACTATGTGATGAAATAATAGGATTAAATCCTAAATATATTCAATCGTATATCCTTTTGTCGAAAATAAACTTGATTAAGAAGGAATATGAGAAAGTACGAAGCTATATTCGTATAGTATTGGAATTAGACAAGAATGTTGCCGAAGCATATTATATTTTAGCAGAGGTTAATTTCCTTTTACAGGAATATAATGAAGCACTTGAAAATTATAAGATAGCTGTTTCTATAAATCCTGGAGTAGAAGAATATTATGCAAGAGTTGCTCTTTGCTATTATTTAAGTGGGGACTATGAATGTGCATATTTCTATTATAAAGAAGCTGCTGAATTTGATATAACAAATGCTGATTATAGATATTATATGGCAAAATGTAGTATTGAGTATAATGATGTGGAAAATGCACTTTCAAATTTTTCGTTAATGAAAAGGCTTGCGCCTGCAAATATAAAATATATAACAGAATATGCTGATTATGTAGCGAGTATAGGCAGAAAAAACAGGGCTGTAGCTATTTTAAATTCATTAGTTAAAGAAGTAAACAGTATAGAAGAAAAAGAAAAAGTAAAAAAATATATAAAAAATTTAAAAAAAGGTAGTTGATTTTTTTTTGTGACATGATAATATAATCTTGTGCAAGGG
>CALUQL010000032.1 GCA_944322895.1 Candidatus Gastranaerophilales bacterium | reverse complement strand
GTGACTTATGACAGAACAAAACAACAAGCGGAAAAAATATCCGTATCAGAAATTATACAAATTATAGACAGGTTATCTTATTATGCAACACAAATCAAAGATACTACGAATAAATATTTATGGTTAGAACTTTGTATAATTGATTTGACTAATTATAAAAATTTGCCTTCTGCAGAGAATATGCTAAAAAGAATTGAACAGTTAGAACAACAAATATCTTCAGGTGTTGTTAATATTTCTTCTACTCCGCAAAAAATAGCAGTTTCAAAGCCTGTTGTAAAAGAAGAAACAAGTATTGTTATTCCAAGAAAAGTTGAAGAAAGTCAAATTGAGAATAAAGAAGAAAAAGTAAATGCTGGCTCAGATCAAATTCAACAAAAAGAAAATATAGCTAATAATAATTCTATAAATTCAACTGCCCATGATATGCATTCATTATGGGTATCAATTCTTCAAAGTATTGATAGTCCTCCAAATCGTGCATTTTATTCTAACCTCGCCCGACCTGTCGAAATTAGTCAAAATAAGGTTGTTGTTGCTTTCTCAAAAGAAATGTTTGTTAAGCAAGCAAGAGAAGGGGCTAAACATCAGGCTTTGGTTGATGCAGTTTCAAAATATTTGAATGTTGCAAATCCTGATATAGAAATTATAACAAGTGATAATATTGATTTATCCAAAAAAGTCACTCCTCCACCAACTCCTGCTCAAAAACAAGTTGAAGAACAAAATATTCAAAAACAGGAAGAGGAAGAATATCAGACATTTATTGAAGCAAAAAAGGATAATCCTGAAGGAAAAAAGTTAACGGCTTCTGATATTGATTCTTCTAGCCAAGCTGCTATGGTAAAAGAACTTTTTGATGGTAAATATATTAACTAAATAAAACTTAGAAATTTTTAGATTTCATTGCTCTATCAATATCTCTGTTTTGGGCTTTTTTCGCCAAATCATCACGTTTATCGTATAATTTTTTACCTTTAGCTAATGCAATTTCTATTTTTGCCCAACCGTTTTCAAGATAAACTTCTAACGGAACTATTGCATATCCGTCTTTTTTTATTTTTCCGATTAATTTTTCTATTTCTTTTTTGTTAAGTAAAAGCTTTCGTGTTCTTTTCTCATCATGATTGTATCTGTTACCTTGTTCATATGGACTAATATGGCAATTGTACAAAAATACTTCACAATCATCTATTCTTACAAAGCTGTCTTTTAAGTTAATTGCACCTTTTCGAATAGATTTGATTTCAGTACCAGTCAGTACCATACCTGCATTATATTTATCGAAGATATGATACTCATGATATGCTTTTCTGTTTGTTGAAATGACTTTTTTACCCATAAGTTGATTATATCATCATAATTTTATTTTTAATAACTTGTTTATATATATTATTAATAAGTTCTTTTCTTATTTTTATTGGGGAAATAGTTTCTATTTCTTTTGATGTTAAAGTTAAACTGCTTGTAAATGTTTCATATTTTAATGGATTATTTATATTCCAAATAATTGCTTTTATATAGATGTTTACTGATTGATTATTAAAAATCTTTATTAAAGAAGCCCTGTTTCCGCATCTATCAAATGTTATTTTAAATCCTGATAAAATAAATATTTCTTTGAAGTGGTTGTTTTCATAAAGTTTTTTTAGTTTCATTTTGTTGAAAGATTCAGCCATAATAACCTTACTATTGAAAATTGTTGCTCTGGAATTTCTTCAATTTATTGTAATAATAGTCAACTTTTCTCTCTTTTATTATTTGAGATATACGTGATTCTGCTCTTACAAAATAAGGTATATCAACAAAACCTGTTGTTTGTTCATAGTCTCTGTATATTTTTATTAAGATATCTTTTATAATATAAATTTTTTCATTTTTTGATAAAAATGCTCCATCCCAAAAGTCTTTTAATCTTCTCAAATTGCTTGTTATTAATGAATTTTCGCTTGTTTTTTTGCAATGTGAAACAACAAGACGCAAGTGTCTTTTTTTCATAAAATTCCCACTCCTTATTCCTACTTTTGTAACTTCCTGAACATGTAATATACTAAAAAAATAGTGCAAAAAAATGTATTCTGTAGTATAATAGTTTTAGTTGGAAATTACGTTATTTTATAATTTATAGTATTATGGTACATTATAATGTAAAATAATGCAATATTTTCTTCGTGATAATGTAACAAAAGTTTAAATGGTATAACTATGAGTATTGGAAAGCGAATTAAAGAACTTAAAACAATATTACACCTCACTTCTTTAGAAATGGCTAATGAATTGTCTATTCCTGTCAGAACAATCGGAAGCTATGAACGTGATGAAGCTCAGCCTGGGCCTAAATTTTTAAATGCTCTGATTGATAAATTCTGCGTGAATATTAATTGGCTTCTATCGGGTAGAGGTAACATGTTCATTACTAAAAAAGCTGAAAAAGATATTGCTTATATAGCTCAGCTTCAGGAACGTTTGAAACTTACTAATGAAGAATTAAACGGACTTATTGATATTCTTGATGCAGATGCCAGTAGAGAAATGGTCCTTAAATTCATTGAAATAAAAAAGGGAAACAAAGAAGCTTTAGATAGCCTTATTTATAATCTGCAAGGTATAAAAGCTATTTACGGTTAACTTTAATCTGCATCTACAGGTTCTTTTAATATACATTGAATTGCTGTTTTAGCATTGTTTTTGACTTCTTCTGAAATATTAGGCAATATTGTAAGTTGTCTTAAAACATCAACTACTCTTTTTAATATTCTAACAATGTCGCCTTCAGAAGAATCAACTTGTTTTGCTATGTCTTCCCAAGGAGTATCTTGCACCCATTGTTCTACTAATGGACAATAATATGAATTTAAGTACATTTCTGTTGTTATTTCGTAATCACGCTGTAAAACTGCTATTTTTCTTCTTATCTCTTTTATTCTGTTTAGTGCTTTCCTTGTATTTTTGCTGATTGGTTGATTTGGATATACATCACTTCTCAAATCTTCTGTTACAAGTGCACATATTACTGATGCAAGTTCGTATGGTTCTATGCCTTCAAGAATGCCTTTTAAAATTATTTCTGATAAATATAACTCATTCTCTGCTCTTATCATTGAACAGGTTATTCCTGCATCTGTCGGATAGCCGTTTTCCAAATAGCCCATTTTTTCAAGAATATCCTTATGTGCAAGAAATTTGTTCCAATATATATCTTTTTGGTTTGCAACATTCTTATTTATATCTTTTAGTTTCTTCTCAAATCTATTAATAATCTCTAAATTTCTTACGTGTTTTTTGTAACCTTTGCATATTTCACATTTGTATTTTTCCAGCTTTTCTCGCATTTCTCTGGTCTTATTTAGATACTCCAGAACTTCAGGAGCATCTTTTTGCCCTTTTTGCTTGGCTTGTTTTTGGAGTGTCCTTGTTAATTTTCTATAAACTATGTATTTTTCTTTTAGTTTATTGAACTCGATAAATTCTTCATTCGTTAGACCAAATGGACATTTTTCATTTTTTAGTTTTGCCAGCGTCTGTTCACAGCTTAATTGCTGCATGATAATCGGTTTTAATCTGTCATTTGATGAAAAATAGCCAAAACTCTTTAATATTAACTCTTTTGCTTGTTCAAGTTCTAAATTTTGAAGCAAGTTTAATACCATTGAATAACTGGGAGAAAAACGGCTTTCTAATGGATTTGATGAACTCTTTACTAAGCTTGCTACTTCATCTGGTGATTGAAACTGAGTCCCCATTATTACTACATAACCGATTTTATCCATTCCTCGTCTTCCGGCTCTTCCTGACATTTGCAAGAATTCATTTGCCGTCAGCATTCTATGTCCGGAATCGGTTCTTTTGCTTATGGCTGAAATTACAGTTGTCCTTGCTGGCATGTTTATTCCTGCAGCCAGTGTTTCTGTAGCAAATACTACTTTTATTAATCCTTTTTGAAATAGTCTTTCAACAAGTAATTTCCAAGCAGGTAATAATCCGGCATGATGTGAAGCAATTCCATTATATAAGTATTCTAAGTTTTTGTTGTTTTCTAAATATGTGTGATCTTTTAAGAATTCGTTAATTTCTTCTCGTATAAGTTTTGCTTCTTCATTTGTTATTAAATTCAAATGTGAACATTTTTCCATATTCTCGTCACATTTTTTACGTGAAAATGTAAAAAATATAGCAGGAAGCATCTCTTTCTTGTGTAAAACATTTATAACATCTTTTACCGTATTTTGTCTTTTTGCCTGACGAGAGTGAAAACTCATTTTCTTTTCAGGTTTTATTTTTTTATTTAATCTTCCTTCCGGCGTTAATAATGGTAAAATTTCTGTTGGTTTTGATGAGTCAAAATAATAATATCTTAACGGTACCGGTCTGAAATCCGTATAAACGTGTTCTGTTCCTGAGTGAACCGTATTAATCCAATCACATAATTGTTTTGAATTCGCAACGGTTGCACTTAGTGCTATTATTTGAACGCTTGGAGGACAATATATTATACTTTCTTCCCATACGGTTCCTCTTTGTTCATCGTTCATATAATGAACTTCATCCAAAACTACATATTTTACATCTTTGAGATTATCTTTAACTTTGCCAAAGTTCGTATTATATAACATATTTCGGAATACTTCAGTTGTCATTACGACAATTGGAGCTTCCCTGTTTATTGATGTGTCTCCTGTTAATAAACCAACATTTCCTTCACCGTATTTTCTTCCGAAATCATAAAATTTTTGATTTGAAAGTGCCTTTAATGGTGTTGTATAAAACAGTCTTGTATTTTCTTCAAGTGCTTTATGTATTGCATGTTCTGCTATACATGTTTTTCCTGCTCCTGTTGGTGCACAGACTACAACACTTTTTGATTCGTCTATACATTTTACTGCTTCTTTTTGGAAATCATCCAGTTCAAAATCAAATTTATACAATATTTATACCTTCTCTGTGAGATGCTTATTATCGTAGTCTATTCTTCCGATTAGTTTATTTAATCTTTTTGCTACTTCTTTAAACATAGGAATACTTAAACTTTGAGCTCCATCTGAAGATGCATTTTCAGGATCATGATGTACTTCCATCATAACACCATGTGCACCTACTATCAATCCTGCTTTTGCCATTGGTTCTATTAAATATCTTCTTCCTGTTCCGTGACTTGGGTCTACTATAACAGGTAAATGTGAATATTTCTTTATAACAGGAATTGCTGCTATATCAAGAGTATTTCTTGTAGCATTCTTGTCTACGCCTAATATTCCTCTTTCACATAGAATAACTTTGTCATTTCCATTGTACATTATATGTTCTGCTGCAAGTAAAAATTCTCTTATAGTAGCTGCTGATCCTCTTTTTAATATAACAGGTTTATCGCATTTTCCTACTGCTTTTAAAAGCTTAAAGTTTTGCATATTTCTTGCACCGATTTGGATAACATCTGCGTATTGACACACTAAATCAATATCCATTGTATCCATTAATTCTGTAACTACGAGTAAGCCTGTTCTTTCTCTTGCTATTGCTAAATATTCTAGTGCTTTTTCTTCCAAGCCTTGAAAATCGTATGGTGATGTTCTTGGTTTAAATGCTCCGCCTCTTAAAAAGTGACATCCCATTTCTTTTGCGGCATCGGCTACTCTTAATAGTCCGTCTAAATCTTTTTCTACACTACAAGGACCAACCATTAATACAGGTTTTTCTAATCCTCCTATTCTTACTCCGTTTGAAAATTCTATTATGGTATCTTCTTGTTTTCCTTCTCTTGAAGCCAATTTATATGGCTCTTGAATTAATTTTACACTTCTAACACCTTCATAAGATTGAAAAGCATGTGGATCTATTAGTCTTTTATCGCCTATTGCAGCAATAACTGTCATTACGTCGCCGTGGTTCAGTACTGTCTTAAATCCTTTATTATGTAATGCATTTACAACTGTTTGAATTTGTTCTTTTGTTGCTGATGGTTCCATTATTATAATCATTTTTTCTCTCTCCTAAACTGATATTTTGGCACTATTTACGGCATCATTGCTTGATAGTATTTTGTCTTGTATTGATTCATTTAGTGTTATGTTTGGTAAAATTATTGAATTTTCAATTGTAATATTATTTTTAATTAGAATGTTATCCCATAATATAGAATTAATTATTTTACAGTTTTTACCTATTGTACAATTTTTTCCTACTATATTTTCTCCGTGGAAACTTGTATTCTCTCCTATTTTTGTGTCTTTTCCGCAAACATATTTCCCGTTTATACTTTCAATGATTTGCGGATAAAAAGATGAAATTTTTCTATTTACTATATCACGGTTAGATTCTCTGTATTGTTCAAGTGAACCTATATCTGACCAGTATCCCGTATGGGTATATGTATTTATTTTTATGCCGGAACTTAAAATAGCAGGAAAAACATTTTTTGCAAAATCATAGAATGCGTTTTGTGGTATGAAACTAAAAATAGTATAGTTAAATATATATATGCCTGTATTTGCAAGATTTGACTTCGCTTCACTAATAGATGGCTTTTCTTGAAAACTTTCTACAAAACCGTTTTTATCTGTAACAATAATTCCGTATTTTGAAACCTCTTTGTGTTCTACTTCTTTTGTTATTATCGTTGCAATAGAGTTCGATTTTTTATGTGAATAATATGCTTTTTCAATATCAACGTCTGTTAAACCGTCACCGGACATTACAATAAAGTCTTCTCCTTCATTAAAGAAAAATTGACATTTTTTTACACCGCCTGCGGTGCCTGAAAGTTCCGTCTCTTTTATGAATTGAAAATTCATACCGAAATTATTTTCTTTATAATGATTTTGAATGTACTCTGCTTTGTAGTAGGTGTTAGCTATAACATCTTTTATTCCGAATGATTTAAGGTGTTTTACCAAAATGTCCATAGTTGGTGTATTTGCCAATGGTACTAATGGTTTTGGAATAACACTTGATAAAGGTTCAAGTCTTGAACCTACACCTGCTGCCATAATCATTGCTTTTTTTAACATAAACTCACCCTAAATTACCCGTTAAAATGGAAATCTTCCGCCAAAATTCTTTGGTATTTTTAATTTACCTTTTTTTACTTTCTGTTTTATATCATTCATACCTTTCATCATTTGACGCATTTGATCAAATTGTGAAATGATTTGATTTACTTCATGAATGGGGAGTCCGCATCCTGCTGAAATTCTTCTTTTTCTTGATGTATTTATTAATTGTGGATTGGCTCTTTCATCAGGAGTCATACTAGATATGAATGATTCAATTTTTTTGAGTTGTTTCTCGCCTTCTGTTGCAATTGTTTCTTTTGCATCTTTATTTAATCCCGGAATTGGAAGCATTCCTAAAATATTATCAATAGAACCAAACATTTTCATTTGTTTTTGCATATTAAGGAAATCATTGTATGTGAATTCGGCTTTCGCCATTTTCTTTTCGAATTCTTTTGCTTGTTTCTCATCAAATACTTCTTGGGCTTTTTCTACAAGAGATATAATATCTCCCATGCCGAGAATTCTGTCTGCCATTCTGGAAGGGTGAAAATCGTTAAGAGCATCAAGCTTTTCGCCGGTGCCTGTTAATTTAATAGGTTTACCGGCCGCTTGAACTACACTTAATGCAGCTCCGCCTCTTGAATCACCATCCAATTTTGTTAGTATAATACCTGTAATATCCAGTTGAGTATTAAAATTTTCTGCGACGCTGACTGCTTGTTGACCCAACATAGAATCTATTACTAAAAGTTTTTCTTGCGGATGAAAGGCTCTATCTATAAGCATTAATTCTGCCATCATCTCGTTATCTATTTGAAGGCGACCTGCTGTATCTATTATCACAACGTTAAAACTGTTTGATTTAGCATATTCAATGGCTTCTGTTACAATTTTTTGAACATCTTTTGATTCATCTATTGTGAATACTTGTGTTTGAGTTTGTTCGCCTAATGTTTTCAATTGCGTAATAGCTGCCGGACGATACACGTCTGCTGCAACTAATAATGGATTTTTACCTTCTTTTTTTAGTTTGATAGCAAGTTTTGCCGCTGATGTAGTTTTCCCTGAACCTTGTAAACCTAACATCATAATTAATGAAGGGTGACCATCCAGAATTAATGGTTTATTTTCATTGCCTAAAATATTAACAAGTTCATCATGTACAATTTTTATTAATTGCTGTGATGGGTTAACTCCTTTTAGGACATCTTCACCTAATGCTTTTTCTTTTAAGTTAGACATAAATATCTTAACTACTTTTAAGCTGACATCGGCTTCAAGCAGTGCACGTCTGACTTCTCTTAATGCATCTGACATATTCTCTTCTGTTAAAGAAGCATTTCCTGATGCTTTTTTTATTATTTCTTGTAATTTTTCTGATAAATTATCGAACATAATAATAAAATTTTACTATAAATATGCTTTATAAGTACTGTTTATGATAAATTGTTTCAGTTCTTAAAGTATATTATAGCTATTTACAGATTATGTTTATCTTTTTATATATTGGTTGAGTTTTCGTTTACTATTTTATCTAATGCTTTTTTTGAACGTTCATGTTCGACAGAAAGTTCTATTGTAAAGTTAATTGACTCTAAATCTCTTGCTAAAGCTTCTTTGCAAGCATACATTTCTTTTATTGTACATTTATCTAATGGTGAAATTGTGTTTTTTCTGTTGTTATATGCTTTTTTAAAGATTTCCTGTGACTTATAATCAAATCCTGGTAATTTTTCTTTATATCCATAGTACTTATGTAAAGCTCTTGCAATTGTATATATTTCAGTATTATCAATATTGAAGATAAACATTTCTTTTGTAGAAAAGCTGATTTTTAATTTACCTTCAAATGAAAATCCTATTATTAAATTTATAATAAATGCTTTTAATCCTTTTAATGGAGTTAAAAATCCTTCTTCCTCTCCAAGTTTTGCCAGAATTTTTGCAGCATTATTAAACTTATATATCTTCATTCCTTCTAATTGCATATATTGTAATAGTTTTTCCGGATGATTTATGTATTTTTTTATAATGGGCTTTAATGTATTATTAATTTCTGTTTTTTTCTTTTCAGTTTCACTTGAAAGATTTAGTGTACAGCTTGAATTCATAGAACACTTTGTTGTTGAGTTCTTGAAGAAAACGCTATCTGAATGTTTTCTATTTTTATTAAATATTTCTAATATGTAATTAAAAAAGCGCATAACTATTCCTATTATATATTAATAAAAACAAATTACGTGCAAATATTGCTAAAAACAATTATAATAGAAAAGACTAAAGGGCGTTTTTTCTTGAATACTTTTTATAAAAAATATATACCTTATTTATTTTTGTTACCTGCATTTGTTTTGCTTGCGGTATTTTTCTTTATTCCTTTTATAGATACAATTTTATTAAGTTTTAAGGATTTCTCTACAGATATATACAATCCGCAGTTTATTGGTTTTTCTAATTATATACAGTTATTTAAGTCAAAAGAGTTTTATACGATGTTGACTAACACTTTTTTGTTTTTGATTATGGTAGTTCCCATTCTTGCTGTTTTACCTTTGATCGTTGCTATATTCATTAATCAAAAGATAAAAGGAGTAAATGTATATAAAGTATTGATTTATCTTCCTGTTATTATATCTATTGTAGTTGTTGCTATAGCTTTTAAATGGTTATATGCCCAGCAAGGAATTTTGAATTATTTGGCTGAATTATGTGGTTTATCGGCAATCGGCTGGCTAACTGATACTAAATTTGCGCTTTTGTCTGTAGCTATTGTTACTATATATAAAGGGATTGGCTATTATATGATGATATATCTATCAGCATTGATTGGAGTTCCCAAAGATTTATATGAAGCTGCTGATATTGATGGTGCCAGTGAAATAAAAAAGCATCTTACAGTTACTATTCCACAAATTATGCCTACTATTGCTTTGGTTGTAATTATTTCTTCAATATCTGCTTTAAAAGTATTTACCGAAATATATGTTATGACAAAAGGTGGTCCTTTAAATTCTACAAAAACAATTGTTTATTATATATATGAAAGAGCATTTGAAAATCTTGATTTATCTATGGCGTCTGCTGCATCGGTTGTTTTGCTTTTTGTCATACTCATTTTTTCCATAATTAATATTACTTGTTTTGAAAATAAGAGGTATAAAATATGATAAGAAAAATTTTTAAAGGTTTTATATCTCATTCATTCTTGATTTTAATGTCATTTTTGTCAGTTTTCCCTTTTATATGGCTTATTTCAACTGCTTTAAAGGGTGTTGATGAAAATATATTTGAATATCCTCCTGTTTTTATTCCTAAATGTTTAACATTCGAAAATTTTATCGGAGTTTGGAAACAAATTCCTTTTATGGCTTATTTCTTTAATAGTCTTATAGTTGCAGGTTTTACAGTTGTTCTAAATTTGATTTTTTCATCACTAGCTGCATATCCTTTAGCCAGAATGAATTTCAAAGGAAAAAATTTCTTATTTTGTTTGGTGCTTGCTACTATTATGATTCCATTCCAAGCTATTATGTTACCTGTTTATCTTATAGTTTTAAAACTCCATTTTGTGGATTCATATGGTTTTGTAATGGGATATTTAGGTTTAATATTACCTTTTGCTGTAAATGCATTTGGAATATTTTTAATGAGGCAAGCTTTTCTTTCTATTCCGAAAGAAATGGAAGAAGCTGCATTTATTGATGGTTGCGGCGTTTTTGATATTTGGAGAAAAATATTACTTCCGATGACATCTCCTACACTTGCTTTGCTTGCTATTTTTACCTTTATTGGTTCTTGGGGTGAATTTTTATGGCCAAGTATTGTTTTGACAAACAAAGCTTTATACACATTGCCTGTTGGCGTTAATGACTTGCAAGGTATGTTTAGTGCAAATTGGCGCTTTATTGCTTCCGGTGCTATTATCTCAATAATTCCTATTCTTGTTTTCTTTATTGCAATGCAAAGATATTTTATTTCCTCGCAAAATGAAGGTGCTGTTAAAGGCTAAAAAAAATCCTCTTATTAAGAGGATTTGTCAAAATCTTTATTAATTTATGTTCCTTATTAACTTTCAATATTAAAGCCTGAATCTTCTTCACTGTCATATTGGTAGCCGTTTCCGAATGAATCACTCATTGTGTAGTTTTTCAATGATTCTTCATAATTATAGCCATTACCGTTATTGTCGTCAAATTCAAAGTTTTCATAATCCATTATTTCAGCCATATCTGATTGATTGTTTCCGTTTGCATCAGATAAGATTAATTCTTCAAATGTTGTGAAATCACAATAATTTGTTGTATTAGGGTAACCGTTACCATTTCCATCATTGTCACTATAGCTGATGATTTCATCATCTTCAACATAGAAGTTACTTTTGTAATCATCATTTTTTGTTTGAAAATCATTGATATTTTTGAATGTACTTGTCATGAAAGAAAAAGCATCTGCCATAATATCCTCGATTCTTTAAACTCTATATTATATATAAAAAAGATATATGCCCGAAATTGCCTTTTTTTATCTTGAAATTTGTAATAAAAATAAAACCCTTGTATTGCAAGGGTTTTTGCATATATGACTTTTAACTTTTCTTAACAAAAGATATACTGCTTAAATGATTTTGTATAATTCGGGAAAAGTTTCTATACTTCTTTTTAATATGTTATTTATATATGCAATTGTAATTCCGTAATTTGTTATTGGAATGTTTTGTTTATTTGCTTTTTTATATCTGTATATAACTTCTCTATCTTTTAGCATACAACTTCCGCAATGAATTATCATTTTATATTTAGATAAATCATCTGGAAAGCCTGAGCCTGAAGAGAACTCAAAGTTGAGTTTCTTTTTTGTATATTCTTGAATCCACCTGGGCAATTTTACGCTGCCAATATCCTCGCATTGCCTGTGATGTGTGCAACCTTCTGAAATTAATAAAGTATCATTGTCATTAAGGGTCTCGATAGCTTTTATGCCTTTGATTGCATTATCAAGAATACCTTTATATCTTGCAAAAAGTATTGAAAAGGATGTTAGCATTATATCTTTTGGCGTATCTTGATTTACTTTTTTAAAAGCTTGGGAATCTGTAATAACAAGTTTTGGCTTTTTACTGCAAGATTCTATTGCTTCTTTTAGTTCTGTTTCTTTAACTACGACAGATATTGCTCCTGATTCAAGTAAATCTCTTATTACTTGTTGTTGGGGCAGGATGAGTCTTCCTTTTGGTGCTGCACTATCTATAGGCGTCACAAGTATAACAATATCAGATGGGTCTATTAAATCTTTAACCAAACATGTTTTATTGGGGGCTTCTTCATAGATTGTAGTTATTAGATCTTTTAATTCTTTTATATTTGTTTTGTTTTTTGCACTTACATAAATTTCATTTTCTGATAATTGTTTTTTTTCTTCTATAATATCTGATTTATTATATGCAATAATATATTTTATATTTTTTTCTTTAAATGTATTTATGAGTTCTTTATCATATGAAGAAATTTCATATTGAGAGTCAATAACCAAAATTGCAATATCTACTTTATTTAATACTTGTTTTGTTTTTTCGATTCTTAAACAGCCTAAAGTGCCTTCATCATCAATGCCTGGAGTATCTATAATTGAAACTGGACCTAATGGTAATAATTCCATTGCTTTATATACAGGGTCAGTTGTTGTTCCTTTTATATCTGAAACAATTGAAAGTTCTTGATTTGTTATTGCGTTTATTAAACTTGATTTTCCACTATTTCTTTTTCCCAAAAATCCTATTTGTATTCTCTCTGCTGCAGGTGTTGAATTTAAGCTCATATTTTATCCTTTTTTCTGATTATATATTATTTAATAAAAGTTGCAATTATAAAGTATAAAAGAGTTACCTTTATTTGCTCTTTCTACTATAATAATTTCTATAAGGAAGATACATGTTTAATAAACAAATTGCAATAATAATTTCAGCTTTTATATTTTGTTTTCAAAGCGCATATGCAACTGATAATTATATACCTGTGCGTGTAGGTATTAGTGATACTTTATTTAAAACATATTTATTTGATTCAGTAGAATTCAATGATGCTTGCAATTTAAAAGTAATGGACTCTTCATCGGGGTATGTAATTCCATTAAATGAAAATTCTAATACTATTAAGGTTACATCTGAAAATAATTTATTTAGAGTTTATGTTGATAATCAGTTATTAGCAAAAAATTTGACCGGACCTGTTTTAATTTCATCTAAAAATGAATCGCTAATTTCAATAAAAGGTCTAAAAAGAAAAGGTAAACAAGCACTTTATAGAGGCTATATTGAACTAGTAAGAAGCAGTAAAGATGTAAGTAAATTTTCAATTGTAAATGTATTAAGTTTAAAAAATTATTTAAGAGGCGTCGTGCCAAACGAAATGCCTGTGAGATTTGGATTAGAACCATTGAAAGCACAGACTGTAGCTGCAAGAAACTATGCCGTTACCCCAAGAATAAAAGCATATAATGAATTTGATTTATGTGATTCTGTTGCTTGTCAGGTTTATTTTGGCGCTAATACAGAAGATAAACTTTCCGATACAGCAATCGAACAAACAAATGGAGTTATAGCTTTAGATAAAGATAATTTACCTATACTTGCATTGTATAGTTCTACAGCTGGTGGATATACGGAAAGCTATGAATACGCTTTTTCCGATCCTGCAACAAAAACATTCCCGTCAAAAGAAATACATTATTTATCCGCAGTTCCTGATTCTAAAAAATTTGAAACTCTTGATACAGAAGAAAAAGCAGAAGAATTTTATACTTCTAAACCTGAAGCATTTGATGATTTATCGCCATATTACAGATGGTCGAAAGAGTGGACAGTTGATGAATTACAAAATGTTTTAAAAAAGACAATGCCTGCTCAATCAAAAACGGGTTTTATTACTCCACAGATAAATCCAGATGATAATATTGGAAATATTATTTCAATAAAAGCATTGGAAAGAGGGCAGTCCGGTAAAATTATTAAACTGGAAATCCAGACTGATAAAAATACTTATATTGTTCAAAAAGAACTTGTTATAAGAAGATGTTTTCAAAAAGACGGCATTTCTCTTCCAAGTGCAAATTTTGTGATTACATATATTGATTCGGAAACGCCAGTGTATAAGTTTTTTGGTGGCGGATTTGGTCATGGTGTAGGATTGAGTCAATGGGGAGCCGGTAAAATGGGAAGCTTGGGCTTCACATTTGATCAAATATTGCAGCATTACTATAAAGGGATTAAGTTAGCTACTATTCCTATTGAAGTTCATAGCAATAATAAAGTAGTAGAACGTTTATTTTATACAGAAAGAGAAGAGGCTAAAGTTTATATAGAAAATCCTGATAAAATACAAAAATTAAGGATTACTGTAAACGGAAAAGAAATTGATGTTAAACTAAAAGATGATATAACTAAAGTAGAAATATCTAAATATCTTGTTTGTGGTGAAAATAAAATCTCATATGTGATTTTAGATGAAGATATTGATTATTCTAAAAAAGTGAAAGTATTTACAGAAGTAAAGGAGGCAGAGTGTGAGTAAAGATTCTTCTTTATTAAAAGCTGCTTGGTTAATTGCTTTTGTTACGATAATTTCAAAATTTGTAGGGTTTCTTAGAGATGTATGTATAGCAAATTATTATGGTGCAGGGATGGTTTCAGATGCTTACTTTTATGCTTATCAAATACCCTCTTTAGCAATCATTTTAATGGGCGGTGTTGGGGGACCATTTCATAGTGCAACTGTTAGTGTTTTTGCTAAACTTGTAAATCCTGATGATAAAATGCCGTCTGAAAAGGTAAATAAGCTTTTTAATACATTTCTAACTGCTACTTTTATTGTATTTGCGTTATTCTCTATTGTTATATTTATATATTCTGATGAAATACTTAATTTTATAATTCATTCTGACAATAAAGAACTTGTTTCTCTTGCAAGTTCTCATTTGAGAATAATGACACCTGTTATACTAATTGGCGGTATTATCGGTATATATTATGGGCTGTTAATTACTTATAGGTGTTTCCTATTACCTAATCTTTCACCTGTTTTAATGAGTCTTAGTATAATATTTATTATTGCTTTTTCAAAAGGTGATAAATATGGAACATGTTTAGCTATAGCAACTTCAATAGGTGCTTTGTTCCAATTTTTGGCTCAGTTCCCTGCTGTTAAAAAACTCGGATTTAAAATAAAACCGAATTTGTCAATTAAAAATAATCCTGAATTTAAAAATTTAGTAGAGATTGTTTTTCCCGCAGCTTTGAGTTCAACAATAGGTCAAATATATGTATATGTCGATATGTTTTTTGCTTCGCAGTTAAGAGAAGGTGCATGGACTGCTGTTGGCTATGCAAATAGAGTTTTTCAGTTCCCTGTCGGGATATTGGTAACTGCCTTTTTAGTTCCTTTATTCCCTATTTTCTCAAAATTAGTAGGGGAAAAGAAATATGACGACATTAAATATTATTTTCATAAAGGTGTTGGACTTTTAAATTTTGTAGCTATTCCTATTATGTTTGGAATTATTTTATTGGCTTCTGATATGGTGCAATTAGTTTTCCAAAGAGGTGAATTTGATTCTCGTGCTACATATATGGTTTCACAGGCTTTAATTTTCTTATCATTTGCTATAATTCCATATGTGTTTAGAGATTCTATTACAAGAATCTTTTATTCTTTTAACGATTCAAAAACACCGTTTTTGGTTGCTTTTTCATCTATTGTCTTAAAATATATATTAAATGCTTTGTTTATAGAAAAATTAGGAATTGCTGCAATCACACTTTCTACATCGTTAGTTACATTGTTTAATGCGACATTACTTGGATGTATTTTATTAAAGAGAATAAATTTGGATTATAAAATATATTTTGTAAATTTAGCTAAAATGGTATCAGCGGCTTTTCTCTCTTTTTCAATAAATTTTGTAATATATAGAAATTGGGTTATAGCTCCTGATAATTGGTTTTTGTTATTTATAAAAACAGTTGTAATATTTGCTCTTTGTATGATTGTTTATACTGTTTTCGCAGTTTTGTTTAAGATTGAATATGTAGGTGAATTAATTGAAAGAATTAGAAACTATATTAGACAAAAGTTCATTCATTGATGAACTTAATATTTTGTTAAAAGAAGGCGGTGTAATCGCTTTTGTTACCGATACTGTATGGGGATTGGGTTGTTTGCCTGATTCAAAAAAAGGGGTGGATAAAATATATGAAATAAAAGGAAGATATAGATCTAAACCATTAATTTTAATGTCAAATAATAAAGAAAATCTTTTTCCGTATGTAGAATCTATATCAAAAACGGCGGAAAATTTAATGAAAGAATATTTCCCCGGTGCTCTTACAATAGTTATGGAAAAATCTGAAAATACACCGGATTATATTACTTCCGGTAAAAATACTGTTGGCATTAGAGTTCCGAATAATGAGTTTTTCAAAAAGCTTTGTTCTGTTGTTGATGGTCATGTTTTGGCAACTACAAGTGCAAATCTATCTAATCATCCTTCTTCCAAAACATATGAAATGGCAAAAGAATCTATCGGGAATTTAGTAGATATTGTTTTTGAAGATTATGGATATGGTTGTGCTGGTAAAGAGTCTACCGTTATTCTTGTTGAAAATGAAAATATAAAAGTATTGCGACAGGGTAGTATTAATCTTCCAAATAATTTGAAAGATTAATATCTTTTGTTTGTATTGCAGAAACAGGTACTTTTATTATGTCTCCATTATGAAACCAGTTGTAAGTGTAATCCTTATAACTGCCTTCGCCATTTCCATATGATTCCCACCTGACTTCAAGTTCATTGTTTTCTCTAATGGCTCCGTCTTTGATATCGAATAGCTTTTTTAATGTTTCTACATTAATACCATATTTATATTTTTCATCTTCATTACTTTCATTTATGTTTATTGTTATGAAAATATATTCGCCATCAGAATACATTTGTGCTACTTTATTTTGTTCATATTGTTTTGCGGTTATTGCATTGAGAAAATTTTCTAATTCTTCTCTTTTTCTGTCGTTTAATTTTGTTGAATTTAATGCTTCTTTTGTTTCTTCAATTCTATTTTGTAAATAATTGAAAGGAGATGGCACTATTATTTCAGATATAGATTGTAAGTCTGTATCCTCCTCTATATTGTTATAACTGAGTAAGAAACCAAGATCACAATTATTCTCTTCTGCAATACTGACAATACTCATTTTTTCAGGATTAAAAGGAACTTTTAGAGGTTCTTCTGCTGCTGTAGGTGAACCAAAAGTGAGTAGTAAAGCCATTGTGGTTCCTAAAGTAGCAGTAGCTAAAGGAATTGCAATTAGTTTCTTTTTATTTCTTTCTTCTTTTTGTGGATATCTTGGTTTTATTATTTCAGCACGAACAAATTCGTCTTTATATCTTGTATCATTATTTCTTTTAGTATTTCTTTTTGAAAAGTTATAATCGTAATTTCTATAACTTCCTTTAAATGATATTGCGTTTAAGCTCATTATATAATCCTTTCACGCTTAATTATAAAATCTGTAGAAAAAATGAATTGATAAAAAATGAAATACTTGTTTATATTTCTTAATAAATAATAGATAAATTAAAGTTATTTGAAAAATTGTCGATACAAAGAACAGTATAAGAATATATAGGAGTGTTGTAAATGGACTTCAATGTAGAAAAAATGGCGGAGATATTTAAAGGTAAAAATCTTGGGGATTTTAAAAAAGCAAATGGAGAGTCTGCAAATGTAGAGGATAAAATTGTTTTTGAACTACAAGATGGTGAATATAAAATAGATGATGAACTGTTGACAAGAGATGGCTTTATTAATGCTTTGAAAGCACAAGGTACAAAAGAAAAAGCATTAACCGAAGAACAGTTAGGACTTATATATGATGCTGTGAGTTCTTTAGATGATGAAGATGGAATGTCTGAAAAAGAGCTAACTTATTTGGCTAGCTTAGGAAATGACAAAGACAAATTTGACTCCGAAGGCAACACAATAAATGAATTTGATATAAAAGAGTTTTTAGAAAATGTTGAAGATGCCTTAAATGATGATGCTTTATGTTGTGATGATGATTGTTGTCCTGAAGATTGTTCTTGTCAAGATATTCCACGAGAGACTATTAGTTCTGTCTTAAAAGACGATGATAGAATACAAACAGATAATGAGGGCAATAAATATGTCTCCGTCGAGCCTTGGAGTAGCGATAATGATGATAATAATTGTTTATCCAGAATTATTCAGAATAGCTATGACCTAGAAGCTATGGGAATTGAAATGTATAGTGAAGAATACTATGCATTAGAAGAAGCAGTAATGAATGCAAATGAAAGCATATATGGTACAGAAGACGGCGGCTGGCGTAAAGAAGTTGGAGGAACCGGAAGACATAATGCAGTACTGTATACAGGAGATAAAATAATACTTCCAGATTTCGAGTATGAAAAGCCATGTCCTTGTACAGATGAACCAGAGGCTACTCAGCCAACAACTCCTCCACAAACAACAACTTCAACTCCTCCACAAACAACAACTACAACTACTCCTCCACCAACTGTAACAAATACTGAAACCGTAACAAATACTGAAACCGTAACTAATACTGAAACTGTAACAAATACTGATACAGTAACTAATACAGAAACTGTAACGAATACGGAAACCGTAACAAATACAGATACAGTAACAAATACTGATACAGTAACTAATACAGAAACTGTAACGAATACAGAAACTGTAACAAACACAGATACAGTAACAAATACAGAAACTGTGACAAATACGGAAACTGTGACTAATACAGAAACCGTAACAAACACAGAAACTGTAACAAATACGGCAACCGTTCCGGATGTAGAAGTTGATCCCGGAGAAGAAATTGATCCGGTTCGACCTGGAGATGAATCTGGTGATGCTACAGTTGAAACTCAGCCCGAGACACCACCTGCAGAAACTCAACCAGAAACTCCACCAGTTGATACACAACCGGAAACTCCACCAGCTGATACAAAACCGGAAACTCCACCAGCTGAAACACAACCAGATACAAGCTGTGATAATACTCCACCTGAAGAAGAATATGTTCCGGAAGAAGAACCAGAATTATAAAATTAAAAGAAGACCCCAAACGGGTCTTCTTTTTCTAGCAAAAAAAAAATTTATGGGATTTGAAACAGGAAAAGGAGAAAAAATGAAAATAGCTTTTAATACATATATGTCTTCACCTGTTTCAATGAAGGCAGATAAAAAAAATAATAGATACAGACAACCTATAAGTGCTTTGTTAAAACCATTTGAAACCAGTAAGGAGGCCGTGGTTCCACCTTTAAAACTTATGAAAGGAATTAATCCGAATTCATCTGATGTATTTGATAATTTTACAAAAATTGATGATGTAACCAGAAATATTAATTTTACAAAAGACCAAGAGTCTTGGATTACATGCCTCTTTGAAGAAATAGAAGAGTTCATAATTGCAAGAGATGAGTATTCGCATGAAAAGACTTTAGCGAATAAAGAACATATGGAAGAAGAAATGGGTGATATTTTCTATACTGCAGCCAGCATTGCAAAAGATAGTGGAATTGATCCTCAAGAAGCATTTAAGGCTACTAACAGAAAATTCTTTAATAGAATTAATTTAATGGAAAGATTTTGCTTAACAAGTAAATCTCAACCTGATAACCTGGCTGATTGTACAGATGAAGAAAGAAGAGCTCTTTGGAATGCAGCTAAATATAAATTATATGGAGTCCAAGCAAAAAGATTTGCTTTAGATGCTTAATTTAATTAGCTCAATTGCTTTTTGAATTGAAATATCCCAATTATTATATTCATTATTTACTATTGGAATTACAGATTTGTACCATCCGCAGTCTTTGCCTGTCAAATCATACCATCTGAACTCGTAATGGTAGTTAAAGATTCCTATTGCCTTTTTGCCTATTGCACCTGCTAAATTTAGTATACAATTATCGCTGCTGATTATAATATCTGCATTTTGAATTGCAGCAGCAGTATCTGCAAAATTATTGAAATCTTTTGCAATATTAATTACTTTGTTGTTTTTAAAACATCTTAGTTTCTTGTCTTCGATGTCTTTTGTAAAACAATATATTTCAACATTTTTCAGTTTGTCTAAAGGCAACAATTTTTTCAGCGGGATATCTCTTTTACTGTTACTGGAAATTCCTTCAAAAGCAATTCCTATTTTAAATTTATTATTGTTAAAGTATTTATCTTGGAATTTTCTGACTAAATATTTGTTTGGTTTAATATATCCGCCTTCAACTGAAATATTTTCTTTTGTTAAATGCAGTGCTATCGGAATTGACATACAGGGAATATGATAATCATATTGCAGTTTGCTTATATCAGTTGTTCTTTGACAGTGTACTTCTACTCCAAATTGATTATCTTTGACTAAATCATATGCATTGTTTTGTATATAATATATTACTTTTTT
>CALUQL010000031.1 GCA_944322895.1 Candidatus Gastranaerophilales bacterium | reverse complement strand
CCTGTTGAAATTTTAGGCTTAACAGAAGTTCCTCAAGCAGGTGATACATTTGAAGCTGTTGAAAATGAAAAAGTAATGAGAACAATTTGGGAAGAAAGAAAAGAAAAAGAAAGAATTTCCAAGCTGGATAGCATGAAACCTGCACACATAAGAAATGAACTTGTTGGTAACTCTGATGACAATATAAAGAGATTAAATTTAATCATAAAAGCAAATACACATGGTGCAGCAGAGGCAGTATCACAAGCTGTATCACAACTGGAATCAAAAGAAATCATTACAAAAATTGTACACGTTGGTGTCGGAGATATTTCAGAAGCAGATGTTATGCTAGCAAGTGCTAGTAATGCAATAATACTTGGGTTCACGGTAAAAGAAGATACAAATGCTCAAATAGCGGCTGAAAAAGAGAATGTTACAATCAAAAAGTACAATATAATTTACCAAGTTCTTGAAGATTTAGAACACACAATGTTGAATTTATTACAACCTGAAATAAAAGAAGTAGCTCTTGGTCAAGCAGAAGTAAGACAAGTATTTACAGTTGGAAAAACAACAAAGATAGCAGGTTGTTATGTACTTGAAGGTAAAATTGTAAGAAATAAAACTGCAACTGTAGTAAGAAATGGAGTTGAAGTATTCAAAGGGCAAATCGATCAATTAAAGAGATTTAAAGATGATGTTAAAGAAGTTGCTCAAGGATTTGAATGCGGTATTTCTTTCGATAAATTCAACGATATCAAAGAAGGAGATATTATTAAAGTATCTACAACTGAAGAAATAGAAAGACAAGTTTTAGTATAGGTAAGGGATTATGTCTTTAAGAAATGAACGTGTAAGAAAAACCTTAATGAAAGAAATAGCTGATATTATTCAAAGAGAGCTTAAAGATTCAAGAATACATGGTGTTGTTTCAATAACAGATATTGAAATTGCACATGATAATTCATTTGCAAAAGTATACTACTCTGTACTGGCTTCAGAAGAAGAAAAAGTAAATACTATAAAAGCTATTACTGATAATACTGCAAAAATAAGATATGAAGTTGGAAAAAGAATTCGATTGAGACTAACACCTGAGTTGAGATTTATACCTGATGATTCTTTGGAAAGAGGTGCTCACGTCACAGAACTTATCAATAAAATTTCAAGAGGCGAAATTTAGTTTGGATGTTTGGATTTATAAATATAAACAAACAATCAGGCATAACTTCACATAAAATTATTTCTATTTTACGTAAAATTACAGGAATAAAACAAATAGGGCATGCCGGCACACTGGATCCTTTGGCTTCAGGTGTTTTACCTGTAGCAATAGGAAAGGCTTCAAAGTTAATCGATTATTTAGAAGAAGATAAAGCATATCAAGTCGGAATGTATTTAGGAAAAATATCTGACACATATGATACAGAAGGAACTGTAACAAATACAAATTACAGAAAAATAGAATTAGAAGAAATCCAATCTGTTCTAAATAAATTCAGAGGAAAAATAAAACAAATCCCTCCTGCATATTCCGCAGTCCATTACAATGGAAAAAGACTATATGAATTAGCAAGAATTGGGAAAATTCCAAATGATATTCCTTCAAGAGAAATAAACATATACAAAAATGAACTAATTTCTTTTGACTATGACAATCAGATTTTAGAACTAAGTATAGAATGTTCAAAGGGAACATATATCAGAACAATAGTAAATGATATAGGACAAGAGCTCAATTGTGGAGCAGTAATGTTTAAACTAATAAGAACGAAATCAGCAGGAATGGATTTAACTGAAAGTTACACATTAACAGATAAAACAACACAGGAAGAAATAGAAAGTCATCTTCTAAACCCTCTCAGTGTACTTAAAATTAACACTTATGAAATTAACGAATATGAATATAATAAATTACTAAACGGAAATCAATTTAAGAATAGAAAAAATTTAAAGGATACAATTCTGTTAACAAAAGATAATAAAGTTGTAGCAATAGCAACCGGAAATGATAAAATAATTCAACCAAGGAAAGTTTTGTTATGAAAAAAATAATTTGCACTTTAATTTGTATACTAATTTCTTTAACGGCATATGGAAATAGCTGTAATGTGACTTGTCCATCTGAAACAATGAAAGTTATAGAAGATGAAAACGTTTTTCTTAAAGTAACAGGAATAAATTTCTTGACGAAAAAGATTGTAGAAACAGCAATTGAAAAAGAATTAAAAGATGAATTAAATTCAAAATTCAATGCCGACTTAGATATTTTTACATTAAAAAGACTTAAAAACGGAGAATTTAAAAACTTACTGTTAGCAAGTGATAATTTCAGATACAAGGCAATGAGTATTTCTGATTTTAAAGCAGAAACAATTTGTCCTTATAACCAAATAATCTATAAAAATAAAAAAGTATATTATCCAAATGATTTACCGTTTAAATTCAATGCAAATATAACAAATAATGATATAAAAAATATAATAAAATCAAAAGAATTTCAAAAGCAAATACAAAGAAGTGCCGTTAAAATTAACGGATTCACAACTTTGGAAGTACAAGAACCAATTGTAACTATTAATAATGGTCAATTAGAATTTTCAATACCGATAAGAACTTTTTTATCTAATGAACCGTTTATAATGAATCTAAAATCAAATATCGAAGTAGCAAACAATAAAATTATGTTAAAAGATACCACTTTTTCAACAAATAGTAATATAATTAACATAGATATTTTGGGTGGTATTATAAATCAAGTAAATCCTGTTGCATTCCAAATAAACAGTATAGATAGCAGATATTGCAAAATATACATTACAAGTGCAAAAATCCAAGGAAATATTATAAAAACAGAAGGTATATTTATAATAAATAAAAACTACGAAAGGTAAAATGAGTAATTTTTCTAAAATAGTTATAATACTTTTATTAACGCTTTCCTTCTTCTTTATAAAAGAAAAATGGGGGAATAATATCACTAATTTATTATCCTCAATTAATGGAATACCCAAAATAGAACTCCCATCAATCCAAAAAGAAGATAAGAAGAAAGAAGAAATAGTAAAAAAACCAACGGAAGTTCCAACAAAAAAAGAAGTAACAAACGATAAAGAAACTGTTTCAATATATTTCTTAGCACTTGATTCAAATGATAATGGAATATACAAGAAAGTACAAAGAGAAATTCCAATTGGTCAAAATAGGCTTGAATATGCAATAAACGAATTACTAAAAGGCCCAAATATAGTTGAAAAATCAACCGGTGCCTATAGTGAAATACCAAAAACAACGAAATTATTAAAGATTAAACAAAACGGAAATAAAATAATAATAGATTTTAGTTCTGATTTTCAATATGGCGGCGGAACAGATAGTATATATTCAAGGATGATGCAATTAATAAAAACTGCTCTGGCGAATACAGAAAATAAAAATATATACTTATATTTAGATGGCAAACAAGTTAATTTTATTGGTGGTGAGGGCATTATGATTACTCAACCGCTAAATGAAAAATCACTTGAAGTATAAAAAGAAAATATGTTAGGATTTTTTTATATTATTCTGTCAACATATTCTTATAACTAGGTTATAAGAGAGACGTTGATGATAGAAAAGAAACTTAAAACAAATATTATAAATAAAACTCAATTTTGTCTGACAGAAAGAGAAATTGAAATTTTAAAACAAATAACCGAAGGTAAAACAAATTTCGAAATAGCAAAAAATATGAATATAAGCATTCATACGGTAAAAGCACATATCACAAATATTTTAATAAAAATGGATGTAAAATACCGTATACAAGCAGCAGTAAAAGCTGTAAGCGAAAATATTATTAATATCTGATTACAAATAAAAGCTTATGTGGTAAAATTAATTTATACTACATTTTAAGGATATATATTTTGTTTGAGAAATTTACTGAAAAAGCAGTTAATATTGTAAAATCAGCACAAATATGTGCTATTGAACACAATCACGAAAAAATATACCCGGAACATCTTTTACTTGCGCTATTAAATGATACAAACAGTTTAATAGTAAAAACATTTTCAATATACAAAATAGAAATTAACGAATTAAAAAAAGAAATAGAAAAATTGTTAGAAAAAAGAGCAGTAATTAGACCTGCTGAATTTGTTGTTTTCAGTGATTCCTCAAAAGATATATTTACAAGAACATTAGATATTGCAAGAATACTTGGAAATTCATATGTAAAACCCGAGCATCTTTTTCTTGCAATTTGGGACTATCCAAAATTAGAATTGACGAATGTGTTAAAAGAAAAAGGCATAGACGTAGAAAAAATGAAAACTATGTTCTACAATGTGCTATCAGCAAATAAGCCCAAAAAGGTAAGACACCCTGAAAGTATTGAAAAAAGAAGAAGAATAGATAAAAACGATAATATTATTTCATTAATTGAAAGTTCTGACAGTAAAAAAATATTTGATAGAGCAATAGCAAAATTATCTACATCAAAATATGAAATATTAGGCACAGAACAGATAATGCAATCTATTTTAGAAGATAATGAATCAAATATAGCCCATATTTTGGCAGATTTTGGAGTAACTGCTGAGACTTTCTCAAAAAAACTAAATGAAATATCATCAAGACAAGCAGAATATGAAGATAAACAAATTATATTTACACCTAATGCACTTAAAACACTTGCTAATGCAATAGATATAGTAAGAGAAGAAGGTACTGCTTCTATACTTCCAGAACATATTATTCTTGGATTATTAAAATCAAAAAAAGGTATTGCATATAATATATTAAAAGAACTCAATGTAAATGAATATCTTTTAGAAGATAAGATTTTACAACCAATAGAAAAGCAAGTAAACGAAACATTATATATTATGAGACTGGCGAAACAAGAAGCAAGAAGAATAGGAAATAATGTCGTAGGAAGCGAATTAATTTTATTAGGTATTGTTCTTGAAGCAAATTCTATAGCAGCAGAGGTCTTAAGAGATCTTGGTGTTATAGTAAAAGATGCAAGAGAAGTAATCGAAGAATTAATAGGCGTTTCAGACGAATATAATACATCGGAAATAACCTTCAGCCAGAGAGCAAAATTAATTTTAGAGGATGCTTGGAATATAGCGAAATCTCAAAATAAAACAAGAACAACCGCTGATGATTTATTGGTTGCAATATGCAATCAACCTGATTCCGTTGCTATGAAGGCATTAAGTAGATTAGGGGTAGATGCACTTGAAATCAGACAAGGAATTAAGAACAGAATTACAAACAGCAGAATTTGAATTACTCGTCCCTGCAAATAATAAAGATATAGCAATAAAAGCAATAAAAGCCGGAGCAGATGCGGTTTATATAGGTTATGAGAAATATGGCGCACGAATTCAGGCCGGTAATTCAATGCAAGATTTAATTGAGCTTATTGAATTTGCACATATTTACAGAGCAAAAGTGTATATTACAATAAACACTATTTTAAAAAACGAAGAAATTCAAAAAGTAGAAAAACTAATTTTGCATCTATATGCAATAAAAGCAGACGGAATAATCATACAGGATATGGGAATTTTGGAATGTAATCTGCCGCCTATTCCTATAATAGCAAGTACTCAATGCCATAATAATACGATTGAAAAAATTAATTTTTTAGAAAAAACAGGATTTAAAAGAGTAATATTACCACGAGAAATAACTCTTGACGAAATAAAGGAAATACATAAAAACACAAATATTGAGCTGGAATGTTTTGTCCATGGTGCGTTATGTATGTCATACAGCGGACAATGTTATTTAAGCTATGCAATAGGAGGAAGAAGCGCAAACAGAGGAGAATGTGCTCAACCTTGCAGAAAAAAATATTCGCTAAAAGATGCCGAAGGAAAATATATAGTAAGAAACAAAAACATTCTAAGTTTAAAAGATTTAAATCTTTCAGAAAGACTTGAAGAGCTTATATTAGCGGGAATAACTTCATTCAAAATTGAAGGAAGATTAAAAAATGAAGCCTATGTAGTAAATACAACAGCATATTATAGGCAATTATTAGATAAAATAACAGATAATTTAAAACTAAAAAGAGCTTCAAAAGGCATATCAGCCTACGATTTTGAGCCTGATATCCATAAAACATTTAACAGAGGTTATACAACCTTTAATATAGATAATAATAAAAAAGATCTAAGTACATATACATATACATCATCATTGGGTGAATATCTTGGTGTTGTACAATATGTCAAGAAAAATTATTTTTCAATGAAAACAAACATTTTAAATAATGGCGATGGCATATGCTTTTTCAATGAAGAAAGAGAATTAATAGGTACAAAAATAAATAAAATTGAAGGTAATTTAATATTTCCGGCAGAAATAAAAGGAATAAAACCGGGCATAAAAATATACAGAAATTACAATAAAGTTTATGATACAAAAATAAATAATGCCAATATAACAAGAAAACTATCAACAAAACTAAGAGGAAGAGAAATTCCAACAGGATATATTTTTTTCTTAGAAGATGAAGATGGTAATTGCGCACAACAAATGATTTCAAACAAAGTAGAACTTGCTGAAAACAAAGAAAAAGCACTGAATACAATAATTGTACAGTTATCAAAATCAGGTAATACTGAATTTAAAATAACAGAAACTGATATAAAGTTAAAGAATATTCCACATCTCAAAGTATCAAGAATAAACGAAATAAGAAGAAACTTAACAAATCAACTAAGAAAAATAAGAAAGAAAAACTACAAATATAAATATAGAAAAACACCAATTAAAATAGTTGAATATCCGATTTCAAAACTAAACTATAAAGCAAATATTCTAAATGATAAAGCAGCATTATTCTATAAAAAGAGAGGTTGCTTTATAGAAGAAATGGCGCTTGAAAGTCAAAAAAATACAACTGAAAAAGAAGTAATGATTTCAAAATACTGCATAAAAAATCAATTAGGACTTTGCCCTAAACACACAGCTGTAAAGAAATTCGTCGAACCATACACCTTAATAGACGAATTCAACAAGGAGTACCTTGTTGAATTCAATTGTAAGGATTGTGTTATGAAAATAAGGACTAAGAATTAAGATCTTTTCAATGAAGAATATGCAGGATTTGTAGCGATTAAGTTAGCGATTGAAGTCATTTGATTACCATCTTTTGTATATAATTTAGATAAGTAATTTAATCTTTTAACTAATTTAGAATCAGCAGTTTTTAAAGAAGGATTATATTGAGTAAATGACATCCAAGTTTGAACTTCCATATTCCAAGCTCTAACTTCTTCTTCGTAAGTTTTTGTATTTTCGTGGTGAACACTTTCGTGAGCAATTAAACAAGCAACTGCTTCAACAGGAGCTGTTTTATAATTAGAGCTGATTAATATAACCAAACCACCATCAGCTGTTTTTGCTGTAACTGCTTCACAAGTACCATAACCTAAAGCAGCCAAGTTTCTAAACATTATTCTGATAGGTTTATTAGTAGAATTTTGACCTTGAATTACATCTAAAACTTTTCTATTATTCATTGCTTCTAATTTGTTCAAAGCAGCTGTTAATACAGGTTGTTTAGTATTAGCAGAGAAATCTGCTGCTAAAGCAATATTAGAAAAACTCATTAAAATTAATGCGCTAAAAAGCACAACTATCTTACTCATAAATTTCATAACAGGGAATCCTTTGAGAACAACTATCTTTTACACTTATTAAGAATTTTGTTTAATCCTTACATTTTGAGATATCGGTGTTTGAAAAAAATACTTTAGTTTTTAAATTAGTTTTTTTATCTTTTTGTAACATTTCTTAAAATTTAAATTTTCAAAATCGCTCAAATCCAATAACAACAAGGTTTTTTATTTTTAGATAAATCTCTATATAATAAGAAAATGTTTATTGTATAATCAAATAAAAAGGGATTTTATGTTTGATATAGGAATAATAGGTTCAGGACCGGCAGGCTACGCAGCAGCAATAAGAGCAAGTCAAAGAGGTTTAAGCGTAGTTTTATTTGAAAAGGAACATATTGGAGGCACATGTTTAAATAGAGGATGCATTCCAACAAAAACAATTCTTCATTCTTGTAAATTATTTTCAGAAATAAAGAACGCACAAAAATGCGGAATAGCAGCAGAAAATATATCTTTTGATTTTGAGAAAATCCAAGAAAGACAAAAAAACGTTTCTGAAAAAATAAGAAAATCTCTAACAATGTTAATAAAAGGATATGGAATAACAATTGTAGAAGAAGAAGCATTTATTGAATCAAAAAACATAATCAAAACACAGACAAGCAGTTATGAAGTTAAAAATATCATTATTGCAACAGGTTCAAAACCTAATATATTAAATTTCCCAGGGGAATATGCAAAAGATTTTATTTTAACATCAGATGATGTTCTCAATATGACAAAACTTCCGCAAAGTATATTAATTGTTGGAACAGGTGCAATTGGTATAGAATGGGCAAGAATATTTTCCTGCCTTGGAGTAAAAGTCACTTTGGTCGAAATGATGGAACATATTATTCCAACAGCAGATTATGAAGTGTCAGAACGTGTTATTAGGTTACTAAAAAAAAGCAGAATAGATTTCTACACATCTACAACAATAAAAAATATAAATAATAATGAAATAACCTTATCAAACGATAAAGTTATTAAAGCAGATAAAATACTTTTAGGTGCAGGAAGGCAGCCTGAAACAAACTGTACAAAAGTGCCTTCATACATAAAAATAAATAAATATATAGATACAGACTGTAATTTCAAAACAAACATTGAGAATATCTTTGCAATAGGTGATGTAAACGGTCTATCAATGCTTGCACACAGCGCAATGAAACAGGCTGAAGAAGTAATAGAATATATTATAAAAGGAGAATGCCCCAAATTTAATAAAAACCTTGTACCCTCAGTAATATATGGCACACCGGAAATTGCTTCTATCGGAAAAACAGAACAAGAATTACAAAAAAATAATATAGAATATAAGAAATCATTTTTCCCGATTTCTGCATTAGGGAAAGCCTATGCTGATGATAAAATAGAAGGATTTGTAAAAATTTTAGCAAATGATAATGAAATACTAGGTGCTCATATTATTTCAGAAGAAGCAAGTGCTATGATAGAGCAAATCGCAATAGCAATGACAAATAATATATCACCATCTAAATTGCAAGATGTAATTTTTGCACATCCAACATATTCTGAAGGTATATTTGAAAGTATTTTAGGACTTGATAATATAGCTTTACATATTCCAAGACAATAAAGGGGGACAAAATATGAATAAAACAAAAAATAAAACTAAGATAGTCGCAACCCTTGGACCATCAAGTAATGATTATGAAACAATAAAAAAGCTTGTACTCGCTGGAGTTTCAATGTTCAGAATTAACACCTCGCATGGGGAAAAAGAAGAACACGCTGAAAAAATAAAAATAATAAGACAAGTAAGTGAAGAACTAAACCAAAACATACCAATATTGATAGATTTACAAGGTCCAAAGATTCGTGTAGGACAAATTCCGGAACCAATAGAAATAAAAAAAGGTCAAGAAATAATACTTGAACATACCGATGAAATAAAGGACGGAATAATTCCTGTTGATTATAAAGGAATAGCTAATGATGTAACTGTCGGTGAAAAAATCTTATTAGATGATGGCCGAGTAGGTCTAAAAGTAGAAAAAGTAATAGATTCAAAAGTATATACAAAAGTTGAACACGGCACTTTAATTAAACCAAGAAAAGGTATAAATATACCAGGGGTACAAGCAAGTTTAGAAGCTGTAACACAAAAGGATAAACAATATATAAAATTTGCCTTAGAACAAAATGCCGATTACATAGCACTTTCTTTTGTAAGAAAAGCAGAAGATATAAAATGTGCAAGATATTATACAAAAGCCTATGGAGATAAAGAAATTCCTATTATCGCAAAAATAGAGAAACCTCAAGCTGTTGAAAACCTTGAAGAAATTGTAAAAGAAGCAGACGGAATTATGGTTGCAAGAGGTGATTTAGGAATAGAGATGTCACCCCAGGAAGTTCCAATTGCACAAAAAGAGATTATCAGGCTAACTAATATTCATAAAAAACCTTGTATTGTTGCGACACAAATGCTTGAATCTATGATGGAAGAACCAATTCCAACAAGAGCAGAAGCAAATGATATAGCAAATGCCATATATGACGGAACTGATGCAATTATGTTATCAGGCGAAACTGCAGCAGGGAAATATCCTGTTGAAGCAGTTGAAATGATGTCTTGCATATCAAATAAAGTTGAAAACAGCCAATTTATTAAAACAGACTACGATATAGACTTAATTGCAGAATTGAATCCAATTTCACAAGCAATATCAAGTAGTGCGGTTAATATAGCAAAAAAATTAGGTGCAAGTGCAATATTAATCTTCACTGAAACAGGCTATACACCACCTATTATATCAAAGCTAAAACCTTCAGTACCCATAATTGTATTCACAAATTCAGAAGTAACAGCGAGAAAATTAAGTTTATATTGGGGTATATATACATATGTAGACAAGAACTGTAACAGTGTACTGGATGAAGCTCTTTTTAATAAAATTGATGATCTTTTAACCGAGAGGGTTGGTTTTAGAAAAGGAGATGATATTGTAATTGTAAATTCTGTTCCAAAATTAATGACAGGAAAAATCAATACAATTAGAGTTCATAAAATAGGAGAGACACAATAAAAATAAATAAAAAGAGCCAAATTTGGCTCTTTTTTATTGAATATATTTTTATAACTTATAAAATCTTTTGGAATGAAATCGAGTCATTATTCTCAATATAAGCATGGAGTTTCTGTATTAAAGACGGAGAAAAATTATAATCATTATCTGCTGGAATTATTTTTATAAATGAATTATAACCATCCTGAGCAGAAACAGAAGCTATAAACTCTTTTGTATATGCTTTAAACAATACACTTCCTGTTTTAAATTGAATTTCTTCAATAGAATAATTATGTGCATTTATTGCAGATAATAACAAATATAATAAATTTTCAGAAGAAGTTCTGTATGTTTTAGCAAAATCCAAACTTGTAGGAATAGTTCTTATTGCAGTTGCAGAAGGGACAACGTCCTCTGCTAAAACTTGTTGAGAACAAAATATACTTAAACAAAATAAAATATAAATTATTTTCCTCATTAAATCTCCATCCAAGACTTACCGGCATAAATATCTACTTTTAAAGGAACTAAAAATGGCTGATTAAGTTCCATAGCATTTTTTACCAAAGATTTAACCTCTTCTATTTCAGTATTAACTGTTTCTATAACGAGTTCATCATGCACTTGTATGATTATTTTAGACTTAATGTTATTTTTTTCAAAGTCATTTTGTAAACGAACCATAGCAAGTTTCATAACATCAGCTGCAGTTCCTTGTATTGGAGCATTAATGGCAGCTCTTTGAGCAGCTTCTTGTATTTTGCCGTTTGTACTTAACAGACCTGAACTTAAATATCTTTTTCTTCCGTATAAAGTTTCAACATACCCATGAGCATAAGCAAACTTTATAGTATCATCCATATATTTTTTTACATCAGGATATGTAGCAAAGTATCTGTCTATAAAGTCTTGTGCTTCATAAGGAGTAATTCCAAGACTTGAAGCCAAGCCATATCTTGATTGACCGTATACTATACCAAAATTAACAGCCTTTGCTTTTGAACGCATTTCTTTTGTAACTTGTTCTATTGGTACTTCAAAAACCTTACTGGCTGTGGCGCTATGAACATCTTCATCATCACAAAAAGCTTCTATTAAATTATCGTCACGAGAAATATGTGCAAGCAGTCTAAGTTCAATTTGAGAATAATCCGCAGAAATTATCAGGTTTTCTTTATTTTCAGCAACAAATGCACCTCTTATTCGATTTCCCAATTCAGTTCTAATCGGAATATTTTGCAAATTAGGATTAGATGAAGATAATCTTCCTGTTGTCGTGATTGTTTGGTTAAAACTTGTATGAATTCTGCCGTCTTTAACACTTCTTAGTTCGGGAAGAGTATCAACATAAGTACTTTTTAATTTTGCAAGATGTCTTTGTTCCAAAATATCTCTTGCTACTTGATATTCTTCCGCTAATGTTTCCAACACTTTCGCACTTGTTGAAAATCCTGTTTTTGATTTCATTCCCTTTGCTTTAAGGTTCATTTTTCCAAAAAGCATCTCCCCAACTTGTTTTGGCGAATTTATATTAAATCTTTCACCAACTTCATTATATATTTTTTCTTCAATAACAGATAACTTTTCATTAATTTCTTTATCAATAACACTTAAATATTCTACATCAATACTTGCACCGTTTTCCTCCATAACAGCAAGTACAATTGTCAGAGGAACTTCAATGTCATAAAGCAAATCAAGTTCTTTTTCATCTAAATTTTCTTGCCAATACTTTGTTAAGAGTAAAGTAGCAAAAGCATCATCACAAGCATAAGAAGCGGCATCTTCAATAGGAACTGTTTCAATTGTTAAAGAGGACGAACTGTTTTTCAATAATTCATCATACTCAACCATAATATAATCAAGATAATCGCTGGCTTGTTGTTTTAATCCGTGTTTTCGTGATGAGTCTTTGATATAGCTTGCAAGCATTGTGTCAAAAATAACATTATTTAAAGGCATATTGTGATGTTTTAAAACGTGCCAATCAAATTTTGCATTTTGCAATGTTTTTGCAATATTTTTATCAGATAATATTGGAGCTAAATAATTTATAATAACTTCCAAATCAAGCTGTTGACCTACCAGATGAAAAACCGGAATATAATAAGACTGAACCAAATCACTTTTATTTGAATCTATCTTTACTCTATTATTTTTTACTTGTATTTGATCAGAAAACGCAATTGAAATTCCAACCAAGTCACACTCTAATGGATTAATACCTGTAGTTTCAACATCAATAGAAAAAATTGTTTGTTCTTTTAATTTTTCAACAAGAGTAACAAGCTTATCTTCAGTATCAACAATGTTTTTCTCATGGTTATATACCTTATGAGATTGATTTACCAAAAGATTACCAATCCCCAAACCAAGCTGCATTTGTCCTTGCTGGTTTACTTGAACTGTTTCTTTACAATCAGGCGCAACAACTGACGAAAGAGAAGCTATTTTAAAAGGTTTTAACAAATTATCAGAATTTTTTAAAAAGCTATAAAATTGATTTTTTTTGAAAAATTCAATTACAGCATCATAATCAGGCATTTCCAATTTAGCACAATCAAAATCAAAGTTAATATCCAAATCTTTTTGAATTGTAGCAAGTTCTTTACTTAAAACAGCAACATCTTTACCTTCAACCAATTTCTTATTTAATGCTTTTTCCGTTATATTATCGATATTTTCGTAGATTTGTTCAAGTTTATCAAACCTATTTAATAATTTACAGGCAGTTTTTTCGCCAATACCTTTAATACCGGGGATATTATCTGAAGTATCTCCGCTTAAACCTTTATAGTCGGTTATTTGATAAGGGTATACTCCCATTTTTTCATATACTTTATACCAATCATATTCTATTAATTCACCTTTAGACGGCATTATAACTTTTATGTAGCCATCTCTGTCTACAAGTTGAAAAGAATCTCTATCACCTGTCAAAATATAAGTCTTATGATGTTTTTGTTTCGCTTTAGTAGAAATGGTACCAATTACATCATCAGCTTCGTAACCTTCTTTTGTATAAATTGGTATATTTAAGGCATTAAGCCCTTCAATAATTAAAGCTATTTGACTTCTTAAAGTATCAGGCATACTTTCTCTGTTTGCTTTATAATCAGCAAACATTTCTGTTCTGTATGTATGCCTTGAAACATCAAAAGTAACAGCAATTGCATCGGGTTTAATTGAATCATTTTGTAATAAATCAAATAATGCTTTGAAAAAACCAAAAACAGCCCAGGTCGGCTGGTTATCTGATGTTTTCATTCCTGTTCTTTCAAGTGCAAAGAAGTATCTGTATGCCAGTGCGTGACCATCAATTAATATAAAACTTTTATCAGACATTTAAATTCCCCAAATCTATTATTCTATTTTAATAAAATTAGGGCTGTTTAACAATCATATTTAAATTTATGTTTATTTAAATTTATTTTTATTCAATATCATACCCAAAAGTAAATAGGTGAAATTATACATTTTTGTTGGGTTATGGGAAACCGGACATTTTTCACAAAATCAAAGATTTTGGGAAAAACAGTCAAACCCAACCTACAGACATATGTTACTTTACAGCAATAGTTCATTGCATATAAAGACCATATAAATTATATGAGGTTTTATATTTATAATTAAGACAATTTCTCGATTAAAAATGTTTTTTATATTATAGAGGGAAAAATACGAGGAAAGTAAAATGAATCTAAAAGTAGGCGATCTATATAATAAACAAAAAAATGAAAAATTAAACACTACTTTGAATGAATTTAAAACTTCAGAAAGTGAATCAATATTTTTTGATTCAAATACAGATAGAAACTATAATATTGATGACTTTTCAAATGTACTTAAATTAGCAAACAATGATGAGTTTTCATCAATATATGATGAAAACTCAGAGGAATTAAAAAAAGAATTACTATCAATATATGATGTTAACGATGATAAATTAATAGATGAATTAGATATGCAGACCATAGGTATTAGTATTTCATCAGAAGCAAAAATTATTGAAATAATAGATTCTTTTACAGAGAATAAAAGTAACAAAGAAGACATTATAGACATTGATGAAAAAATTGATGATTCAAAACAGGGTAAACATGGAGATTGCTGGTTACTTGCTGGTTTAAATTCTCTTAGTTATTCAAAGAATGGTCAAAAAATTATAGAAGATGCTATTTCAGTTAATAGAAATGGTTCATATAATGTTGCTTTTAAAGGATTATACTTAAGTATAAATATAACCCCTGAAGAATTAGAAAAGGCAAGAAAAGAAGGTTCATATTCGGCTGGTGATGATGATGTATTATTGATGGAACTTGCATTTAAAAAGGCGCTACAACTTGTTGAGGATGGAGAAGTTGATGCTCCAGATTGGTTGATAAAACAAGCAAAAAATGGAGAAACTCCAATTGATGGTGGAACTTTAGAAGCAGTAATATTTATGCTTACAGGAGAAGAAACAGAGTATCAATATAACTGTTATCATCCAGATTGTGATGGTTCTGCTAACGCCGAGCTACAGCGTTTGTTACCAGGTCTAGCATGGCTTTTAAACAATTCGATGGAACGTGTTTTTGATAAAATAGAAGAGAATCCAGAGGGTTATTGCGCACAAATTAGTTTTTATGGTCCAGAAGGAACAGCAGATGATGAACCAATTACAATAAAGGATGTAAATGGGAACGATGTTGTATTAACTTACGGAGATGGTGGTCACGCTTGGAGTATTAAATCAGTAGATGGAGATAATGTTGTCATTGTAAATCCATGGGATTCTTCTGTAGAAATAACCGTTTCAAAGGAAGAACTTCTCAAATATGCAAAATGTATAAGATATTACGAATATAACAAATAATTTACATCGTTTATATTTTCTTAAAATTTTAACTTTATACATTTCTAATGACATTAGTTCTTTAGTGGGGTTTTAACCCAACAATTTTTCCACCAACTTTTATTGCCTTCTGGTTTATTTTGATTTTCCTCTTGTTTATTTTCTATATTTTTATTATCGCCTGTCATTAAAATTTCCTATTTTTTATAAAAGTAATATTTTGTTTATATTCCCTGTTTATATTTTGTTGAAACATTTAGCTTTTAAACAACATTTTTCAATATTATCATATTATTTCTGTTGGATTAAAACAAAACCTACAGGCTAAAATGTGTAAATCCAAGCCATATCATTTATTGTATTATTAGTTTTTTGTATACCCCCTGTAATCAATAATTGATTATGATTAATTTGAATGATATTCATATTTTCTAAATTTTTAATTTCAAAACCATCAAATTTTTTTAATTCATAAGTTTTTAAATCTAACATTTGTCTAATTTTATTTCCTTCAAATATTAAAAAATTACTATTATCATATTTAATTGGTTCTCCAACTAGAACTGAATGAGGATATAACATATCTATATTTTTTGCTGTTTGGTTTGTGTCAATATCGTATATAAACCATTGAAAAGGAGCATGAGGTCTACATAGCTTGTATCCAAATTTAGGCTTTATGGCAAACAAAATTTTATTTTTTTCTATAAGTGTTGCTATTGGAACTTCCTCGCAGCTATCAAAGTTAATTAATTCGGCTGTTTTTAATATTTTGTTTTTACTTATGTCATAAATCAAACCATTCAGTTTTGTTGATTTATTTCTGGGTGAAAATATTTCTGTATATATAAATAATTCATTTTCATTGATTTTTAAGTATCCTAAAATTAATGGTTTTTCAGGAAATTTAAAATCAATTTCTTTATAATATTTAACACTATAGTCAATTAAATTAGTTACAACACATTTATTTTTAATTAATTCATTTTTATTTGAATGATTGCATTCAAGCAAATATTCATTTCCTATTTTTTCACAAAATCTAGGATTAAAACTTGTAATTTTATCATTTAGATTTTTTTTATTAATTATTCTAAAATTTTGTTCTTTTATATCATAAATTTCTAATTTTTTTGAACATAATAGAATATTTCCATCTTTAAGTGTTATTATATTATAATAATTACTCTGTGAAGGCATTGAAAAAAGTTCTGTAAATGAGTTATTTGTTGGATTAAAAATTTCTGCTGTTTTATTTTTTATATATTCATAATTGTAATGATTAGCAAATGGTCCTTTTAGGTGCGGTTTGGTATTTTCAACTTTTAGTTTATTATTTCCACCAATAATTAAAATATTTCCATCTTTTAGTTTTATTGTTTTATGGAAAATTCGAGGAACATTCATTTTACCAATATAATGCAAGCCTTTCTCTTTACATTCTTCTGGTGTTGAAATTTTCATTTCTTCAATATTCGTATGTTCTATTATTTCAGACTTTTTTTTATTTTGTTCGACATTAGAAATTGCATTAGTTTGTATTTTACAACCACAAGTGAAAATACTTACAATAAAAATTAATAGTACTAGCTTTCGAGTATAATTCTGTTTTAAATTTAATGATTTCGTCCACCATTTTTTATTGCCTTCTGGTTTATTTTGATTTTCTTCTTGTTTATTTTCTATATTCTTATTCTCGTCAGTCATTAAATTTTCCTATTTATTATAAAAGTAATTTTTAGTTTATATTCCACTTTTTTAGCTTGTTGAAACATTTCTCATTATTATCATATTGTTTCTATTGGGTTATGGGAAACCAGACATTTTTCACAAAATCAAAGATTTTGGAAAAAGCAGTCAAACCCAACCTACAGATTCCTTGCTACAAATTTGTGTTAAAACTTATAAAGAAACATTTTGTATTTATTATTTTTCGATTTTTTTTCTATAAAAAATAATCTGTTAGGATAGACAGGAAATATAAAATAATCATCTTTTGAGTTTGGTATATTTATGTTATAATTTACTTTTGCAAGTTTTTTCTCGTTGATTTTAAATTCATATTCTAAATCATTTGAAATTAAGATGTCTTTATTTAGTGGTTTGAAGTATACATAATGGTCAAATGAATGTGTTTCTATAATTTTATTCTGTTTATATGAATATATATCTAAATTATAACCACCTTCGTTTTCTATGCTTCTTCTTCCTGTAAAAGTATTAACTCGACGAAATTTATCATAACTGAAACTTTTTGGTCCTAAAAAATGTCTTGAATAGCTTGGTATTAAAATGACATCATTATTAGCATTTATAGAATTATCAAAATAATTATTTTTTTTATTAAAACTAACGTAATTCTCAAATTTATTTTGTTTTATATTAAATTCCTGAATTAGAATTTTATTTATCTGAAAACCACGCAAGTCATCTGAATTTGTAAAATATAATATTTTATTATCATTAATTCGCAAAAATTGTGATATCCTTACTTTGTTAATAAATTCTTCTATTTCATTTAAATTTATTACGGACATGTTCTTCTTGTATTTTTTATTTGAAAAATTGATATTCCAACACTCTAAAGGACTTTCTTTCAAAACGACTCCGGTACATAAGAGAAAATTATCATCCTTTAAATGCTCAATAATTAAACCTAAATCATTAGTGGTATGAGTTGATATAGAATCCATCATATTTACCCTAAAACTAAAGTTTTTTTCTTTTTCTAAAGTATTAGAATCTTTTTGAATACCATCAAGATTAAAAGTTGTTAATTTCCCAAGTTTATTAGAATTTATCTTATATCTTTTTAGCTCTTTTTTTGTACAAAAGATAATTTCATCATCAAAAATCTTTGCATTAGTAAGCTCAAATTCATCTGCGATCTTAACCCGATTTAAATTATTTTTTTCAAGATCCAGAATATATGCATAACCTTTATATTTACTAATAAGAAATAATATATTGTAACCATATTGTAATGGATAAATTTCACTTCCACTATGATTTAATGTGCCAATATAGTGAAGTCCTGTTTTTTCGAGTTCTGCAGGTCTCTCATGTTTCATTTGTTTTAAGTTAATTATGTATAAGAAATAAATTAACAAAAGGAGAATTATAAAAAAAATAATTGAAAACAAATAAACAATATGTTTGTTTTTAACCAAAGAACTTGTCCAACAACTTTTCTTATCTTCACATTTATTTTGCTTTTCTTCTTGATTATTTTCTATATTCTTATTCTCGTCAGTCATTAAATTTTCCTATTTCTTATAAAAGTAATATTTAGTTTATATTCCACTTTTTTAGCTTGTTGAAACATTTTATTTTCTAATTTGTTAGCCTTTATAGATTTTTCTGCTTGATTATATGAAACCAGACATTTTTCACAAAATCAAAGATTTTGGAAAAAGCAGTCAACCCCAACCTAAATACTCAATTCATTTTGTTCTTGTGTCTTAGTTTATTCCCTCTCTATTTTGTTTATATTTATATACTTGTATGCTGTTTCTTCCTGCATCACCACCAATAAACATAATATCTCCATTTTTTAATTGGATGACTGCAGGTTTAAAATCAAATGAATATCGTGGTGGATATATTTCATAAAAAATATTTTTCTCCCTATTATAGATATATGCTGTATTTTTATAATGTCTGATTTTTTTATTTTTTAATTTATATTCATCAATTCCTAAAATAAGTACATTGCCATTTTTGAGGGGTACTAATATTGGTTTTTCATGGGGATAATTCCACACTCTATCTATTTTGTTATCAACAGGTATTTTTTGTTGTTCTTTTATTTTAAATATAAATCCTGTAGTATATGTTCCTTTATAGTCAAGGCTTAAGTATTCATTATCACTAATAGAAACGAATGTATCTCCGACCCCGATTGGAAAATTTTGTGTTGTTTTTTCAAAAGTATTTTTTTTAACATCATATATATATGATCTGCCAGAAAAAATAAGTATATTCCCATTATTCAATTTCATCCAATTAGTGTTAACCCAAGCTGCGTGGGGAATATTTTTTGTATAATAGTAGTTATTTTTGTTTGGATCATATATTTGATAATTTGAATTATCTTTTTTCTTAAAGTTGCTTATACAACGTAAAATTAAGATATGCCCATTATCTAACAGTATTGAATTATGGTTTGCAGTTTTGTATGCCATTGGCTTTACATCTTTAAATATATATTTTTTAGCATCAAAAATTTTTGCAGTATTGTGAAAATTTGGTGGCATATAATTGTAATCAGTTCCACCAGATATGAAAACATCACCATTTTTTAATGAAATCGAAGAAAAATGACTATATCTTTTATCTGGCAACGGAATTATTTTTATTACTTTTTTGGTTGTAGGATTATAGATTTCTGCAATATCAGGAATTTCTCCTGATTGATTGCCAATATACATAGGCCAATTACGAAATGTTTCTGATGACCCCCCAACAATCAAGATATTACCATCAGGTAATAGATGAGCTGCGGGAAATTCTCTAGGTATTATTCCTGTATTATCTATAGTTTCCCATTCACCTTCTTCTACTTTTGGTGTATCTTCATATTTTTTTATATTAAATATTTTGTTTATATTTAATTCAGAGAATAACATACAAAAAAATAAAATAGTTAATAGTGTCAACAACTTTTTCCACCAGCTTTTATTGCATTCTTGTTTATTTTGATTTTCTTCTTGATTATTTTCTATATTCTTATTCTCGTCAGTCATTAAATTTTCCTATTTATTTTAACAAAGTAATATTTAGTTTATATTCCACTTTTTTAGCTTGTTGAAACATTTTATTTTCTAATTTGTTAGCCTTTATAGATTTTTCTGCTTGATTATATGGAACCAGACATTTTTCACAAAATCAAAGATTTTGGAAAAAGCAGTCAAACCCAACCTACAGACTGCCTACAATATCTAGGTTAATACCGGCTTCGACAAATATTTCAACAGGAGGTTTTCCACTTTGATATTGTTCTAATGCATATAATTTAAACTCATTTGTGTAAATAATTCGATTTTGAAATACTTTTTCTACAAATTTCGATTTCAATAATTCTTGAATTTGTTCTTCAGTAAGGCTTTTTTGTTTTCTCATATTTTTTCTCCTTTATTTTTTATTATTATATGTGAAACTTGCCTACTGATTGATTACGTTTTTTGGGGGACACTTCACATTAACCCAACCTACAGACTTACTTTGTATAGTATGGAATGAAGAATTAAATTTTTAACATAATTTAACATATACCCAAAAGCATGATGAACACATGAATTAAAACATATCGAAAAGTAATAAAAATCCTGTTTTATATTTATAAATATTGAAAATTGTTAAAAAAGATTTATACTTAAAATATATCTAGGTTATCAAATATAATTTATTAGATAATTTGAAGAAAGGTTAGACGAAAACTAAAAGTTAAAATATTTTAGTATATTTTGAGTTAAGGAAGAAAATAAATATGCAAAGAAAAAAACAAGCAGAAGAAAAAGAAAAAAATTCATTATTAAACGAGTTATGGGATAAACTTTCAAGAGAAGAAAGACTATATTCGACACTTGATGAATTAAAACAAATAAAAAAAGCTATTAGCAGTTTTAGTAAAAATTATCATGATATGAAAGAGGCAAATACTAAAAATTCAGATAAATATTTTCATGCAAAAGCAAATTGTGAAGCAGCTCAATCTGGAGAACGTGGTGCTAAAACTGCAAAATTATTAAGTGATTTTAGAGAAAATACTGATTTGATTAAGAACAAATATAAGAAAAAAAGAGATGGTAAAAAAATGAGCAAAAAAGAAATAATAGACGACTACTATAGTGATCAATGTGCAAACAATTATGGACGAATTCAGGGTTTACAAAATAAAAATACAAGTTGTAGAATATTAGTAAATAAATACAGACCAAACGGACTTGGAGATAAATATTAAA
>CALUQL010000030.1 GCA_944322895.1 Candidatus Gastranaerophilales bacterium | reverse complement strand
TGTTTAACATTTTAAATTTATTTTGCCCGAAATAATCAAACTATCTGTAAAATATAATCAAACCATGTGTTCTTTTATAAAAAAATTGTATCCGGAAAGATTAGCTGTTCTCATAAAGACATATTGCATATTATTGGTGTATTATAAAACATCTTTTTTCTTCAATTAATGTTACGTTTGAAGAATTTATGAAAGATAACAGTATGAATAATTTAATGGTATAGGAGAAATTTATGAATATGTTTTGTTTTCAATGTGAACAAACAGCTCAAGGAAAAGGCTGTACTATCAAAGGGGTTTGCGGTAAAAATGCTGATACATCAAATTTGCAAGATGAGCTTACAAGTAAATTGATTGAGCTTGCAAATTGTGATGAAAAAAATGAAAGTAATACGGAACTTTTAATTGATGGTTTATTTACTACAATTACAAACGTAAATTTTGATGATAAATCTATTAAAAACTTTATAGAAAAAGTTCAAAGAAATATTAAATGTGATTCAAAGTTTGATATAAAAACTATTTGGGATTGTAATGAAGATATCAGAAGTTTAAAATCATTGATATTATTCGGTTTGAAAGGCATGGCGGCTTATGCTCATCACGCAAGAGTTCTAGGCTACAAAGATTCAGATGTTGATAATTTCTTTTATGAAGCATTACAAGGTATTTCAAAAGATTTATCAGCGGACGAACTGTTAAATTTAGTTTTAAAAACAGGTGAAATAAATTTAAAGTGTATGGAAATTTTAGATAAAGCAAATACTGAAATATATGGAACGCCTGCACCTAGAAAAGTTACAACAAACATAGAGAAAGGACCTTTTATTATTGTAACAGGTCATGATTTGAAGGATTTGAGTTTGCTTCTTGAACAGACAAAAGATAAGGGTGTAAATATTTATACGCATGGTGAAATGCTTCCTTGTCATGCATATCCTGATTTAAATAAATATCCTCATTTGAAAGGGAATTTTGGTACGGCTTGGCAAAATCAACAAAAAGAATTTGATAATGTACCTGCTGCAATTTTATTTACTACGAATTGTATTATGCCGGTAAAAGACAGTTACAAAGATAGAGTATTTACAACATCTGTTGTTGAATATCCTGATATGCTACATATCGGTGAAGATAAGGATTTTACTCCTGTAATTGAAAAGGCACTTGAGCTTGGTGGATATAAAGAAGCTAAAAAAATGACAGGTATAAATGGCGGTGATACTTTAACTGTTGGATTTGGACATGGAACAGTTCTATCTGTTGCTGATAAAGTTATAGAGGCTGTAAAATCAGGTGATATAAAGCATATTTTCTTGGTCGGTGGGTGTGACGGTGCAAGACCGGGAAGAAATTATTATACTGATTTTGTAAAACAAGCGCCAAAGGATTCTATTATCTTGACTTTAGCTTGTGGAAAATACAGATTTAACGACTTAGATTTAGGCGAAATAAATGGTATTCCAAGATTGTTGGATATGGGACAGTGTAATGATGCATATTCTGCAATAAAAGTTGCTTTAGAATTGTCAAAAGCTTTTAATTGTTCTGTAAATGATTTACCATTATCATTGGTTCTTTCTTGGTATGAGCAAAAGGCTGTTTGTATTTTATTGACTCTTTTATATTTGGGCATTGAAAATATAAAGCTTGGACCGACTCTACCTGCATTTTTGTCTTCAAATGTTTTGAATATATTAGTCGATAGATATAAAATAAAACCAGTTAAAACACCAGAAGAAGATCTTGTGGAACTTTTGAGTGAACGTGGGCGATAATTAAAAAATCTATTTGATATTGAGCAGAGTAAAAAACTCTGCTCTTATTAAAAATAGTAGTTTTACTTTAAGCATTGGTTAGAAGTTTCAACCCGGCTATTCCGCTTATTATAAGGAAAATACATAGAAATTTCATTGCAGTTATGGGTTCTTTAAATAAAAATATGCCCATTAATACTGTTCCAACGGTTCCTATCCCTGTCCATATTGCATAAGCTGTACCAAGTGGTAAATTCTTGAGTGCTAAGGCTAAGAAATAAAAGCTTGTTATCATACAAATTATTGTTATTGATGATGGTAAAATTTTTGTGAATCCTTGAGTGTATTTTAGACCTACAGCCCAGCTGATTTCAAATAATCCTGCAATTATTAAAAATATCCAATGCATTTTGTTCTCCTTTCTTTTATATATAAATAAGCCTGAGAGAAATATTTAATCTCCCAGGCTTTTATCCTTCCGTGTACACTTTTGTGAATTTTCTCTTGGACCAGCCGGTATTACCGCGGAACCCTAGAAAATATTTTGTATTTAATTTTTTATTATAATTTTATTATCTATATAAATTCTTATTAATCAATACATTTTTCTTTTGTAATGAGTTTCTGTCTAATTAGATAAGATGTTGTTTATTCTTTCTTATTAAAGTATTTGTTGTAATTATTATAAAAAATTTTTAAATCTTGTTGATTTGGTGAATTTTTTATATATTCTTTCATAATTCTATTTATTAATCTTTTTGTATTTATCTTTCTTTTTTTTAGTTTGTTAATTGCTATCTTTACGATTGTTTCAAATTTAAGCTTTTTAGCTATTCTAATGTTTTCTCGAATATCTTGTTCTGAATACTTTTGGTTTAGTTTCGTTCTTATTTCTTTTTCGCTATGGCATTTGTTTTTATAATCAAAATATTCATAAATAATGTTAACCATTTTAATTTGTTCGTCAGTATAATCGTCATATATTCTATTTTGAGCAAACATTATTTCTCTATATTTTTTCATTTTATTTTTGTCTTTTAAAACTATAGAGCATAGGAATGCTATATATTCTGGCGGGGCATCAGATAATTGTTTGAACATAGACCAATAATTGTGTAATGTCATATAATAATCCGCTAATCTGAGTAGAGAGTCTATTGTATACAATTGTTCATCTTTTTTATTTTTATTTAACTCAAGCCAATTGTTTATATTTATAATTTGCTCGTAGTTTGTTTTTGTCCAGTCATTTATTAGTGACATATCAGGAATAAAAATATATATAGTGTTAAATCCTAAGAAGGATACGTTTCTTATATATATGTCACTTGATATTAAACTAATTTTTTTTACTAGAAAATCAAGTAATGACTTGTTATCGATTTCTTTATTTTCTTGTATCCAAGCATTTTTAGAGTATTTATATGTAGTTTTATTATTGAAAAAACAATCTTTGATTAAATCATTCATTTCGAAGGATACGCGTGTGTAAAACATTGATCTTACAACATGTTCTATTGGAGAATATTCAAATTTGATTTTGGAATAGTACGGCAGGTTCCTTACATCTTCTATATGATTGTCTAAATTATTATTTTGAGCAAATTCGGTTAGTGTTCTTTCTATTGCAATTGGTAGGCTTGGTTGCGAACCGAATATAATATTATATATACCATCTTTTTCAAATATAGTACAAACTACTGGTATCTTGGCATTTAAGGATGCATCTTTTATATATACATTATAACCTTTCTTTTTATATAGAGAAAGTATTTGTTTTATTTTTGAATATTTAATATATTCTTGTTCTGGTATATCAGGGATTGATTTTCTTTCAAAGAAAATTTTCTTTATTGCATATCTTTCGCATATTTCACTTAGACCTTGAACGGTTGCTTCTTCTATTGTGTTACCTGCTGCCATACCATTTGAACCTTGGGTATACATTATTATGTCATATGGTAAATTATATGTTTTTTCATCTTTTATGCTATAAAAAGGGAGAAATATGTAGTCTTTATCATCTCTGTATCTACTACATATAGGATTGTTTATCTTTTTCTGGAAGAAAGGGATTGTTTCAATATTTTTACTGCTTGATTGTGCTATTCTATCTGGTGAATTTGCTACTAACCATGGAGTATCGAAAAGTATAAAATTCTGTAAACGCTCAATAAATTCTGCATAGGCACTTGCTTGTGCATTTAATAAACTAGTTCCTTTCCCATTTGTTCCACCTATACGAGGATTAATCATTTCTAATCTTAAAGAATATATAGGCAAAGATGACCTATTTCGCAGTTCATTCTGTGCAATATAAAATTCTTTTACTTCAATGCCTATATTTTTTAAGATTTTTTTTATTTTATTTATGGTATTTTGTGGTTTATCTTCTTTGTATATTGAATATTTCATAGGAAAAGTTCCTTTTATTTATAAAAGTTAAATTTATTATAACATTATTAAATTATAATATTATTATTAATGCTTAATCTCAAGTTGTATTTTTCTGTTCGTTCTGATATAATACTTGGGGTGGTACTTGTAATGACTTTTTTCGAAAAGAATATTTTTATAAATCCATATATTTCAAGTCGAACATATAACATTTGGAAGCCTGATTCCAGAAGTTATGTTGTTAATGAAAGATCTCAGAGTGAATTTCTTTTTGAAGGTATTACTTCTGATTTGTGGAATGTTATATTGGGGCAGAGTCCACAACAGAACCATATTGTTAGTGATGAGTCTGATTTTTTATCCTTTAATAATATAAGAAGTTGTTCTTCGGAATTTTTAAGAAAATTTGTTGAAGATAACTCATTGCAAGACGAGATAGAAGATTTTTTAGAAGAATTATATTTTTCGGATTTAATAATATATGGTGATCCTGAAGAATTATATGAAGATATTCTTATGCAAAATACAAAACTGACTTTGCTCAGTGATAGAGAAGAAATGCAAAAATTTGCCATGTTAAAGAAAAAATATTTATATGAGAACGAATTTTTGTATTCGGCTTGTTTTAAATATTCTGAAAAAACTTTTGATTTGGATTTGGCTAGAAAAATTCTAAAAGATTTAATAAAAATCGGTACTAACCTTATTGTAATAGATGTAAGAGGAAGTAAATTAGATTCTAATTTCTTTTTATTTGCTCGAATAATTAGAGAAAATTATGTATCTTTAGAAATTATTATTGATGGGGATTCCTTATTACAAGAAAATATTTTATTCGAAAAAATCTCTAATTTGTATCCACATAGAATAAAAATTCCATTGTTTAGTATAGATTCAGATAAACATGATTATATTTATGGCAAAGTTGGGAATTATAAAAATACGATATATAGTATTGAGAGACTTATTGGCAAAAATGTGCCCGTTAATATTATCTATCAAGAAAAAAATGGCAACGAAAGAGATATGCAGGATATAGTTGATTACTCTTGTGAAATGGGTGTTGAGTTTTCTTGTGATGATAGTTTAGCTGATAAGAACTCTGATATTATTAATCTGGTTAATGATGATTATATTTCTATAAATGATGAACATAAGAATACTTGGCATTTTCTTGCCAGACAAAAGTTATTTATATCTCCGGATTTTGAACTATTTTATGATTCTGATTTGAAAAATAAAATATCATCATTGAAAAATACTTCAATAGTAGATGTTTGGTATAATATAATAATAAAATAAAAAGGAGCTTCAAAAATGGAAAAAAAATTAAAAATTTCTAAAAAAGTTAAATATTCTTTAATCGCTAATGGTGCAAGTTGTGGTTATTCACTTGGTGGAACATGTAGTGACCCATTATGCTATGCTGCCAAATCTCCTGTTTCTTTAAAGGGTGAAGGTTTATATGTCGCAAAAAATAAAAATTAGTGATTCTATTGCCACTCAAATATATAATTTTGAAAAAGATAATTCTCGAAGCTATATAATTGACGAGAAATATTGTAACGATCTTATGTTAGAAGGTTATTCTTCTGATATTTGGGCAATGATTTTAAAAACACAAGATTACAATATGGTTTATGAATATGCCCGAAAAAAAGGGCTTGCTGAAGAACTTGATGATTTCTTGTCTGAATTAGTGGAACAAAATCTTATTGAATATTCAAATATAAAAAATCAAAAAGAGAATTTTATAGATAAAAAAAATGACGAAGTAAATCTAAATGGGCACTCCAAGGCTGTATCTTGTGGAGGGTTTGAAGATGAAGATATATATACAGAGGAAAGAACTAAGTGGTTATATGAAAATAATTTCCTTCAATATCTAGCTATTCAAACAAATTATAAATGTAATTTGCGTTGTGCACATTGCTTTAATGAAAAAGAATGTGATAATGTGCAGCTTTCTTATGAAAATATACAAAAAGTTGTTGATCAGGCTTATGAACTTGGAATTACGACAGTGGGGCTTACTGGCGGAGAGTGTACTATACATAAAGATTTTTATAAAATTATATCTTATATAAGGAAAAAAAGACTTTCTTTGATTTTTATAACAAACGGGCAAAAATTATACGATGATAAAGATTTATTCGAAAAAGTAGTTTCTTTATACCCACATAGGATTAAGCTTAGTTTATATAGCATGGAAGAGGAAGTACATGATAATATTACCGGGGTTAAAGGTTCATATAAAAAAACAATTGATGTTATAAAAAGATTAAGAGAAAATAATATACTAGTTACTATTAATTTTTTACAATTAATGTCCAATTATGGTTCTTATCCCAAGGTTGTAGAGTTTGGGAAAAGTATTGGTGCCAGAACAGATGTGGCTCTTCATTTTATAAATAATCCCAAAAACCATAATTTCAACCTTCGAATACATGGTGAAGCTCTTGAAAATTTATATAAAGATAAGGATTTCCCTAATTCCGTATATAATATGAAGCTTATGGGTTTTAAAAAGGATAATAGAACAGTTTGTAGAGCATCAGAAATAGTTCTCTCTGTATCTCCTTTTTATACTGTGACACCTTGTAATGATTTTAATTATTCATTAGGTAATTTGTCTGAAACATCTTTGATTGATATATGGAATAATGTTGTTCCTGAATTTCGAAATAAATTTTTAAGAAGTAACATGACAGACTGTGGAGATAAAGAATATTGTAGATATTGTTCTTATTGTCCAATGCGTGCACTTTATGAAAATGGGTTTATGAAAAGATCTAATGCTGGTTGTGAACATGCAATTGCTTATTATAATGCATTAAAAGAAATATCACATTGTAATTAGGTAAGAGTAATGATTTTGCTTAATGATTATAAAGATATTAATGTTTGGATTCGCTATTTCTTCCAGAAAATGTTTCCTCCTGTTTTTTATCCATATTTGTTAAAATTTTTTTATAAAAGATATATGAATAAGGAACTTTCTTTATCTAACCCTCGTACGTTATCAGAGAAAATAAATGTCTTAAAGTTAGCCAATAATGAACCATTAAAATTTTTATTAGCAGATAGACTTTATTGTAAAAATTATGTTAAAAAAATTATACCCGAGTTGTCATGTGCGCAAGTCTATCAAGTAGCTCCTTCTTTTGGAAAAATAGATTTTTCTGTGTTACCAGATTCATTTATAATAAAACTTTCTCATGCTTGCAAGACCGGTATATTAGTTGAAAATAAAAATTTGTTAACGCAAGAACAAATTAACCAGTATAGAAAATATTATAAAAAAGTAATGAGTATTAATTATGCATTTTGGGGAGTATTGGAGTTACAATATAAAAATATAAAGCCCTGCATATATGTAGAGGAATATATTCCACATGTTGGTTGTGAAAAATTTATGGAATATGAAATATATTGTTTTAATGGAAACCCAGAGTTTATACAATATACTATAAATAATAATAATTCTTTCGATGTTACTTTTCTTGACACTGAATGGAAAAAAGCTCCTTATGATTTGTTTGCTCCGAGACAAGAAACCTTTATACCAAGTACTCCGAATAAAGATAAAATGATTGAATATGCAAGAAAATTATCAAAAGATTTTAAATTTGTAAGAATAGATTTTTTTGAAAAAAATGATATATTATACTTTGCAGAAATGACATTTTCACCATTTATGGGTAATATAAAGTTTGTTCCGGATGAATATGATTTGATATTAGGGGAAAAGTTGAAAATATGATAGATTGTTCAAATAGTATGTTTAAATACAATAATTCAGTAATTTGGTCTTTACCTTGCTTATTTCAATATGAAGTAATTTTGGGGGCTATTCAGTCTTCTTTAGAAGCTCTTGGATTACCATTGTTGAATGTAAATGCATATGGCTCACCTGCGACATTGTGGTCTGGTGGTCGTGGACCAATTGTTAAAGATAAGCTTGATAAAAATACATTGAGAAAATTGTTTAATTATGTAAATAATGTGAATAAAGCTATTCCGACTTTTACTTTTTCCAGAATAAATATAGAAAAAGATGATTTGAAAGATGAATATGCTAATTTCCTTTTGGATTTTGCTATTGAACATGGTGCTAGATTCATTGTTTCTTCTGAAATTTTAAGAGATCATATAAAACGTAAATCTTCTAATGCCATTGTTATAGCTTCCATTTTGAAATCTATAGTTCGTTTTCAAGGTAAAGATAAGTTGGAGGAAGCTACAGTTGAAAATGAAACGAATTACTATAATAGATTATTAAAAGAATATGATATTGTTGTTACACGTCCTGAGTATTCTAAAAATGTACTAGTTGAAAATCCTCAATTAATAGATGATATATCCAGAATAGAAGTATTAATTAATCAGTTGTGTTATAGTAACTGTCCTAATGCTCCTTTGCATAATATAAAAGAGTCTAATAAGCATAATCTTTCTACTCAAGAAAGTAGTCGATTTTTCTGTTATAAAAACAGAGTTTCAATAAAAGAACAATATATTAAGAATTCTGCGCATTCACAAAGTGAAGTTGAAAAACTTATTAATGCAGGAGTACGACATATTAAACTACAAGGTCGAGGAGAAAATGTTCCATTTATTATTAATGGAATAAATATTGCATCACAGATATTTAATTTTGACGGTGCAAATAGTTTTCTTTTAAATTCGATTTTAAGAGATAGATTAATTATTGAATATGCTAGATTCCATTCTTTTGTGGATAATTTAGATAAATGGTATTTCCCAAATAATCTTTTAGGACTTAATTATTAGAAAGAATAGTTTATGGCAAATATTTTCTTAACAAAAAAATGTAACTTGAAGTGTCAATATTGTTTTGCTGATGAGTTTGTTAATAAATCAAATGAAGAATATACTATTGAAGATTTTAAAAAGGTTGTTTCTTTCATAAAAACAAATAAAGAAGAAAAAATAGGTTTAATCGGTGGAGAACCAACCTTGTATCCTTATTTTAAGGAAGTTTTATCAATATTAAATGAGGATAAAGATATAGAAAATTATATAATTTATACAAACGGAATAGAAATTGATAAATATATAAATGAAATTATAAATAGTAAAGTTCAGCTATTAATAAATTGTAATTCACCAAAAGATATAGGAAGAAATTTTGACAAGCTTAAAGAAAATATAAATCTTTTAGTTAGTAAAAATTTCTTTGATTTTACACTTGGTATTAATCTATATTCTTCTGATCTCGATTACAATTATATTTTTGAGCTATTGGAAATAGCAAAGAAACATAATCTTCGTTTTTCTACTGCATTACCTAATTCTAATAAGGAAAATACAGTTAATGCACTTGAAAATTTTATTGAATTTAAACCATATCTTTTTTCATTTCTTAATGATTGTTGTAGTAGAGAGATTATTCCAACTAATGATTGTAATGCTATTCCTAGCTGTCTTTTAGACAATAAAGATAAGCAATTACTTATTAGAATGAAAATATTGGCAGATAAATATAAACTTCCGAGTACGATAATTACTAATCGTACTTGCTCCCCTGTAATTGATATTTTACCGGGCTTAGAAGCAGTGAGATGTTTTGGTTTTTCCAAAAGTCTTAGAGTTCCTATTTCTAAGTTTAAAAATATACAATCAATGAGAAGATATTTTTATAATATGATTGATATATATGCTTCTCTATCTTTTGAAACTAAGGAATGCGAAGCTTGCACAAGTCGTTTATATGACAAATGTGGTCTTTGTTATACATATAAAATGAGAAAAATAGATGAACTAAAGAAATTTATAATAAGTCATGCAAGTTAATTACAGTTTCAGATTTTCTATTTTTTTTGCACATTCTTCGCAATAGTTACATGCAACACCACAAATCGAGGCACATAAATGTCCTTGCGTTTTAAAATGTTCAATAGATGGTAATAAATCTTTTACTTGTTTAACCGTGTGTTCAAAATCTTCCCCTTTTAGATAGTGATTAAAAATTCTTATTGGTACATTCTCTATGTTTTTGATGCTATCAATACCTTTAAGATATGTTTTATAATAGTCTATGTACAATGAACAAATTGATTTATCTTCATTTCTACCAACTAATTTAAAATTATTAATTCCTATTTTGCTATATTCTTCTATTTCCCAGGGATATATTATGTTTGGGTTACATAAATGGTAGTATGGATTTTTCAATGCAAAATTGTTGCAAGTTTTTGTAAAATATGCGAATGTGAGGTCTGGATCTGTGAGTTTTTCTTGAGATTTAATATATGGGATAGATAGGTTATGTAAGTATCTTAGGGGACATGAATTTATGCAGCCTTCATTGACCATTAACTCAATAACAATTTCAGGATATTGTTCTTTTAAGCTTTTTAATAATAGGAAATTTTTATTTAAATCACAAGCCGGAACTATTTCTACTATATTTTTGTATATTTCTATTAAATTTGAATATTGTTTAATACTTTTAAATTCAAAAGATGTTGAAGCATATACTTCTACATTTGGATAATATTTTTCTAGATAGCTAATTAACTGTGCATTGGAAACTCTATATTTATAACAACCTAATTTGGCTAACCTATTTATTAATATATCAAGTTTTTCCAATTGAATGTCAAAAAATTTACTTCCAATAAGGAATGGTTTTGGAGAATTTAATAAATATATAAAATCAAAATCTAGTTCTAGGGATTTCTCAATATGTGGTATGTAATCTTCAAGTTTCTCAATTGTGTTTTTTCTGGTTCTTAATTGTTCAAATCCAGTATTATCTGGGCAAGAAGATGGTAGTGCAAAGTACAAATTTTGTATCTTACTTTTTTCTATTTCTTTGTTGATATCATATAATTTAATTATTTCTTCTACGTTATCAGGCATTGGTACTGAAAATTTGTATTGCATAAGTTTATCCTTTTTTTAATAATTAGTATAATTATATATTACTTGAAAGTTGGTCAAATAAATATAAAATTTGCTATTTTATGATTATATTTTATAATATTCTATTATTAAAGTAGGGGGTAAGACGTGTTTTTATTTAATAAATATAAAGAGTATTATAGTTGCGAACATCTTGAACATGGTATTTGTTTTGATATGCAGGGGATTTATCACTGTTGTCCATATATGAATGCGAATAGTAATATTGCACCGATATCAAGTTATTCAGGTAATGTAGATAAAGATTACAAAGATTTTTTTAAGAAGAAATTACAAGATGTTAAAAATGCAAAAAAATCTAAATTGAGAGAAACATGTAAAAAATGTTTTCAATTGAAGAAAATGCTTAATAGCGATAATAAAGAAATAAGAACTATAAACATTTTTGCAAATAAAACTTGTAATGCTGATTGTATTTATTGTAGTTCACATATTGATAGAGAATACTTTAATTCAATGCAAGACAGACCTGTATTTGCATATATAGAGAAATTGATTAAAGAAAACAGAATATGTAAGAATTGTAATATTCTTTTTGCTGGTGGTGAACCAACTTTACATTTTGAATTTGAAAAGACGCTGACTTTATTGCTTAATTACGGAGCATTTATAAGGGTTAATACTTCTGCAATAAAATATAGTCAAGCAATTGAAACAGCTATAAGAAATGGAAATTCCTGTATAGTTGTTTCTTTAGATTCTGGAAATCCTGAATTATATAAAGCTATAAAGAATGTTGATAAATTTTATAATGTTGTGGAAAATTTAAAAAAATATTGTTCCGTAATTAACACGGTAAATTCTGTTATTCTTAAATATGTTGTCATACCAGAAGTTAATGATGAAGATAAATATGTTCTAGAGTTTTTGCAAGTGGCAAGAGATGTTGGATGTAAAAAAGTGTGCTTCGATTTAGATTATAACTGGTATGTAAAAAATAGAGATAATGAAAATCTTGTGTCATCATATAATAGCAAGATTATGGGATATAAAGATAAAATAAAAGATTTTGGTTTATTATGTCCTTAATTTTGAATTCTCTATATATAATGAATTCTATATAACTTATAAAGAATTAAATTCTTGATATAAATAGAGATATTTGAAATTAAAAAAATAATAGTTTACTTGAATTTTCTATTCTTTATAAAGGTATTTATAATATTATTATCTATCTTATGTTTATATTTCTGAAAAATAGCAAAAAAAAATCATTATAATATTTTTAAAGCGAAGAAAGGAGAGAAAAATGAATATAAGTAAAATTTCATCAGCTCAAGATTTGCCTTTTAAAGCAAAAGTTACAGTTAATGCACCTGATAAATTATTAAGTAATGAAGATAAAAAATATTTTGAATCTTTAGGTCCTTCTATTGGTAATGAATCAGATTCTTTTGAGGTTTCTATTAGTGATTTAAAACCTAGTGCTATAAATCCATCTGTTTTAGTTTATCAATGTACACAAAGATATGTATCTTCATCTAATCCTTTATACACTAAATCTCAAAGTATTCCTGTTCCTTATGTAAAAGATGGAAAAACAATGGAAGATAAATCTCCTAAAGTATATCTTCAAAGAATTTTTGACAGATTAATAAAAAAATAAATGTTTTCTGTTATTACAATCAATACTCTTTTTCAGATTATTAATGACTTGTTTATATGCTAATGTTATAATCGAGAAGAAGAGTATTTTTTATGAGTAATAATTTAAATCTTAATAGCAAAAAATATGATTTTATATTTAGGTCACCCGAAAAAATTCTTCCTATAACTTTTTTTATCTTATGTTTTATAGGTAGTTTATTATTAGCTATTCCTTTTTCAAATGTAGGAAAAATAAATTTTTTAGATTCTGTTTTTACTGCTGTAAGTGCTGTTTGTGTCACAGGCTTATCTGTTTTTGATGTTGGAAGTAAGTTGTCTTTGTTTGGACAATTAGTTTTAATAATTCTAATTCAACTTGGCGGTTTAGGTATAATGAGTATTTCTTCTATCGTTTTTTTACTTCTCGGTAAAAGAATGTCTTTATCATATGCGAAAACGGCAAGAAATATTTTTGATGTTGAAAGTAATCTTGAAATAAAAAAGAGTTTGTTTTTGATTTTTAAATTTACTTTCTGGACTGAATTTATTGGTGCATTAATCTTGTCATTTTGCTTTATTATTGAAGAAAATAATATTTTTCAAGGTTTGAAACTTGGTGTATTTACTGCTATTTCAGCTTTTTGTAATGCCGGTTTCTTTTTGAAGCCTACAAATTTAATATCTTATAATACAAGTCCTATTATTCTTTATACTATTTCTTTTTTAATAATTTTAGGAGGAATCTCTCCTGCTATTTGTGCTTATTTGCCAAACCTTTTAAAGAAAAAGAAAATACCTGCAATGGGAGTTATCGTTTTTTATACTACAATTGTTTTATTGTTTGTTGGGACAATTTTCTTTTTAATATCTGAATATAATGGTGCTTTACACGGTCTTAATTTTATTGATAAATTCAACAATGCCTGGTTCCAGTCTGTAACAACAAGAACTGCAGGTTTTAATTCTGTTGATTTATCTAATATTAATACTGTTTCATATATTTTATTTATCTTTTTAATGATAGTAGGTGGTTCTCCCGGTGGAACTGCAGGAGGTATTAAGACTGTTGCTTTAGGTATTTCTTATATTACTTTATATAATGTTATTACAGGTAAAAAAAATATTGTAAGAAACAGACTTATACCTAGTGATGTTTTACAAAAAATTGTTACTTTGATTGTGTTTTATTTAAGTATTTTATTATTAATTGTATTAATGCTTTTAACAACTCAAAGTCTATCTAACAGAAATTTGATATTTGAAGCAGTTTCAGCAATGGGTACAGTGGGCTTATCTTTAGGAATTACTTCAAGTTTGGATGAGGTAGGTAAAGTTATTATAATAATTGCAATGTTTATGGGACGTGTGTTCCCTGTTACATTATTGTGTTATATTAATTCAAAATCAGTTGATAGCAATATTGAATATCCTGATGCAAAAATTTCTTTAACTTAATAGGAGTAAATATGTCAAAACAAGTTTTAATAATAGGATTGGGACAATTAGGATCATCATTGGCAAAAACATTATCTGAAAAAGGAATGGAAGTTGTGGCTGTTGATATAAATAAGGATATTGTTGATAAAACTGCAGTTTTTATTGATGATGCGGTTTGTTTGGATGCAACTGATGAGACTTCTCTTGAAAAATTATCACCTAGAGAAAAGGATATAATAATTTGTGCAATAGGTTCAAAAGAACCATCTATACTGGCCACGGCACTTTTAAGACAGATGGGATGCACCAATATTATTTCAAGAGCTACAGATAAAACTCATGAAAGAATTTTAAAAGCAGTTGGAGCCAAAATGGTTATCAACCCTGATGAGGAGTATGGGAAAAAATTTGCATATAGAATCCTTTTTCAAAATGAAATTTCGGATGGCAATGATGATGATATACAATTACTTGATATTAATGTTCAGCCCTTTATGGTTGGAAAATCATTGATAGAACTTGCTTTGCCAAATAAATATGGAATTATAGTTGCAGCCATAAAAAAAGGCAATAAATTAACTAAACCATTACCTGCTGGAATTTTAGAAAAAGATGATGTATTATTACTGGTTTGTACTGAAGCGTCTATAGAAAAAATGCTTAAGGAGAATTCATAATGCACTTTTCAAAAAAGATACATTTCTATTTCCTTATATTATTGATTTTTTCAACGGTTATGGCTATAGCAGGTATTAGAGGTTTTTTGCGTTTGGCACCTGCAATAGATGAAATTAATCTTCATAATACTCGTTCATTGTATTATGCGGAACAGATGTTATCAGAACTTGTTGTCAATCGAAATATGAAAAACTTTGAAAATGCAATGCATCTGGAAAAGGCTAATATTACTGAAGTTGGAGAAGCTGATTTGATAAAGAAAATTGAAAAAGATTATAAATTTGCTTTTTCTGGTAATATCAAAAAAGAAGAAGAAATAGTTGATTATATTATCGACTTATCTACAATTAATCGTAATGCAATGAAAAGGGCAACTATTGAAGCTAATCAACTAAGTTCTGTTGGTGCTTGGGTAATCGTATTCTTAACTATATTTATTTGGTTTTTAGGCTTTATGCTTATGAAGTCTATAGAAAAAGGATTTATTCGACCTTTAGATGAACTTAATGATGTTTTGGCAAAATATAATCAAGGCAATAAATTAAGACGCTGTCCAAAACAGGCGCCTAGTAAAGATTTTCAAAAAATCTATGATTCTATAAATGTTTTGTTAGATAAATTGAATTAGTTATTATATAAAAGCGGCACTTAATTAAGTGCCGCTTTTATTATCTAAGATACATATTGATTAAAATTAGCAAATGGATTTGTTTTGGTATCCGTTGTCTTATTTTGTTTTATTGGTTCTTCTTTTTCTTTTTGAGGGATTGTACTTTTGCTAGGTTCGGTTTTAACTTGTTTGTCTGCCTTTTTATTTGTTAGTTTCTTTGTCCCTGCATAAGTTAAAATACCTGCACCAATTGCTGAAATAATACCAACAATCACCATATTCTTTTTATTTGCTTTTGTTATTTGAACAATTTTTTTCTTGAGATTTTCATCTTGAGTCAAAAGTTGTTGTTGAAGTTCTGCAATTTTTGCATTTAATTTATCTTCTTGACCCTTGAAATCAGCATTTTGGGTTTTAGCAAATAAAAGTCCACTAAGACCGGTTAAAGCACCAATGAAGTATGCACCTATACGACTTTTCATATCTTCGTGCTGTCTTTCTTCTATGTGGTTTCTAATAAATGAATCATCTTTTGCAATTAAATCTGCTTGGACCGGTTTAGAATAATCCGGCATCATATGTCTTTCTTTATATAGTTCATAGCTTGATTTACTTGTCGGATGAAGTATTGCATTCCCTTTCCAACCTGTATCTAGTAATTTTAAGTTATTGAACATATGTATTTTTGTTTCTTCGGGAGTGTTTACATAAGCGCTTATTGCTGCTGCTGTTTCTCTTGAAAGGATTGCATCTTTTAAATCTCTTGCAAACCCTGTGTATTTAAATGCATAATTTTTCGATAGTTCATCCCAATCATTCCATCCGGTCGGAAAATCTTCTTCTTTCGGATAACTAAATGATAGTTCTTGTTTCTTTGCTTCAATAAATTCTTCATATTCTTCTGCAAATTTTATAAAAGCAGAATCATCATATGTTTCTATACCATCCTTTACTGATTTAAATATTGGGAATTCTGCTTTTACTTTTTCTTTTGCATCTTCATCTCCATTTACATATCCATCTATAATCAAATCTACTTGCGATTTCAAAAGATCAAATTCATGTTGAGTTTTAAATGATGTTGCTTTATCTTTTTCATCTGCTTTTCTTGGGTCAAAGTTTTTTTGTTTAAATCCTTGTGTATTAGTGACTATAGGAGTACAGTAGTATTTCATTGCTTCTATATCAGTTAATCCACAAGGTTCAAATCTGGAAGTAAATATAGCAGCATCTCCGGCACTTGCCATTGCATAAGCTGGTGCCCATCCGTCGATGTGTACAAGTCTACCTTGTAAATCAGGATCTTTTAATAACTCTTTTACTTTATTTTCTATTTTTGCTGATTCTGCTCCTTTATCAAGTCCAGCACCGAGTATGAATATAGCATTTTTACCTTCTTCAGTTTTTGCAAACTGTGCAAATGCATTTAGTGAAATATCATGACCTTTCTGTGTATCAATTCTTCCCCAGCTTACAAATAGTGGTACTTTATCACCTTCTCCATTTTTTATCATTTCTATTAAATCAGGACGAATTACAGGACCGTCATATATACCTTTTGCTTCAGGATTTATTTTTGCACTTCGGTTTTTATCTCCTGTTGCTATTGTTGTATCTTCAGCAGACAAACGTTCTAAAAGTTTTTGTTTATTTGAATTTTTGATTTTTCTCATTTCGTCAAAAGATACATTTTCAGGATATGTTTCAAATGCAGGATATATTGTTCCGTCTATATCTGTGCAGTCTTCATTATATCTTGGGTTGGGTAGTTTCTTTGTTGCATCTACTGAATTATCTTCTAATGGATTTAAAATTCCATTAAAAATCCCATCTCTATATAATTTCTTCACTGTATGATGTATGTTATATGCTGCTTGAGGATTGGTAGCTAAGCTATCAGCGTAATCTTCTGCTACAACACTAAATGATTTTACAAAGCCTTTACCTCTTGCTCTTTTTTTATTAGCGTGATGGAGGGCTATTTGAGTTGCACTTGCAGTACCTGTTTCATCTAAAGTTTCAGCTACGAATGGTTTAAAGTAATCATCACCTAATATCCCTTGTTTATATATTGGATCATTTTCTATCATTTCTATTTGTTTTGGAGTTGCACCTAAGTTTACAAACATATTTTGCATTGAAGTTTCTCCGCAATATCCAGGTCCTAGGTTATGTCCTACATGCGTTGTTTTTATTTCGTCGTAGTCTTTATCTTTTACTGCTTTTTGAACCATGTATTCATGTGTATATGCAGTTTGTGAGTCTGAACAAACTACTGTTGCCGGATTAAAATTCTTTTTACTTGCGATTAATTCTGGAAGTAGTTCTACAAATGCTTTCGAATTTTTTGCATATGGATCTCCCTTCCATTCATTTGTCTCACTTTTTGCACCTGAAGCATATACGGTTCCACCTTCATATGGTTTTGTGTAATGGGCTGTTGCATCATCAAATACAAAATAGTGTACCTTTTCTGCTTCATCTCTTAAATTAAACAGCATAATCTTACTATTTTCATTTTTTCCCCATTGCATATTTTTTTCCGCAATAAGATCAAGTTTTAAGTCTCCGCTGTTTGTATGAAGTATATAGTCACCATCTTTATCTTTTGCAGGAGTTACTTTACCTGTTTTTTTATCAACATCTGCTCTGTAATATGGTGAAACGACTACTTCATTTTGTGGTTCAAGAAGAAAACCATAATCTTTCATAACCACACCAACACCACCAGCTTTTGAGTATGGTGCAACTTCTGCTCCATAAAATATTGCTTGTTCCTTATTTCTTCCTTTGAAACTTATCGGCGAACGCATGTATTCCGATAATGATACAACTTTTAAATTCTTGTTGGTTCTAACTTCATTTGTATTGATTTTACTAACCAATGCAATTCTTTGCATAGGCAATGCAGAATTAATTGAATTTACTCTCATAACACATCCTATATAATAAACACACTACAACCTATAAAAACATGTAAAACAAATATTTTGCTAGTGCAAGATTGTAACGTGTAAATAATTATTAAGATTAAGCTATTCTTATTTTTTGAACTTATTTTTTTATTGAATCGTTATAAAAATTGTAAGACGAAAAGGTGAGGTTATTATGAAAAAGATAGTTATTTTAGCAATGTTGTGTTTATTTTCTTTAGTTAGTGTTCAAAGTGTTGAAGCAAAATCAATTGATTCTAATCATAAAAGTAAAGATGTTGGTAGAATCGAAAGAAAAGCCGATTTTAAAAAGCATGAAAAACAAATAAATAATAGGCACCATAATTTTGATAAGAAAGATAAACATAAGCACTCTATTCATAAAAATAATAAAAAAATGGGTGAATATAATCATAAAAAGCATGAAAAAGTTCATAAACAAAGTCGTCATAAAAAAATGAATCATAATAAAAAACATAATAATTTCAAGAACATAAAAAAACACGATAGAAAAAAATCTTTCCGTAAGTAATTTGTTCCTAAACCCTAATCCTTAGTACTACCCTGCGATTTTTTCGCAGGGTATGTTGTAAAAATTTTTATAAAACTATTTTCTGTAGATGTTATTATTTTTTTTTTATTATATTATTTAGTTATGAAATATATTAGCCGTTTAATATTAATAATATTTTTGTTTTTAATTACAATTAGCGCAAATGCTTTTTGGAAAGATTCTTCATCTTTAGAAATAAAAACGGTTGATTCTATATCTTCAATTAATGTTTTACATCAAGATTATATATGTGCGAAAAATGGTGAGTCATATATATTATCTGACCAACGCAATGATGGTCTGTTTGTAACTGGCAGGAAAACAGACAATTCATTTGATAATTCTATTAATAGCTTGCTTTTGGGTAATACTGAACAATTTGAAAACTTGTTATCTTATTTGTATAACCAATCATTTTTACATAACAAATCCAAAGTTCATTTCTCTGTTAGTTTATCCGAAATACAGCCGAATGCTCCATAATACTTGTGCTTTAATGGGATTTATTTCCCTTTGCCGTTGTAAATATACGGTGTTTCGATTAGTACAAAAAATTTAGAAATTGGAGATTTTATGAATACAGAATTTTTAATTCAAACTTTGCATGCCGGTTTGATGATTTCTATCATCGGTATGGGAGTTGTTATGTTGTTTTTAACTCTAATGATGGGAGTTATGAGAATTACAGAAAAAGTTATGGCTATTCTTGCAGTTTGGTTCCCAGAAGAAGTTAAAGAAGAACCAAAGAAGAGTGTTAAGTCAAGTTCAGATAATGAATTGGCTATTGCAATTGCTGCAGCCAGAAACTTTCTATTAAAAGGAGGAAATTAATGGAAGCACTTCATTCTTTTGTTGCAGCTCATAATGTTATGATATCTGCAATTTTATTAATTTTTGCATATATCTTCATTGCTACGGAAAAAATTCCAAAAGTAACTATAGCATTGTTAGGTGGAGCAATTACAATTATTTTAGGATTGGTAAGTCAATCTAAAATGGTAGATGGAAATGTAAATCCTTTATATTTTGTTAATTTTGTTGATTTTAATGTAATCTTTTTACTTGTATCAATGATGATTATTGTTTCAATAACTACAAGGAGCGGTGTATTTAGCTGGCTTGCTAATGAACTGTTAAAATTGACAAAAGGCCATCCGATAAATGTTCTTATTGTTCTTGGATTATTTACTGCCTTTGTTAGTGCTTTTTTGGATAATGTAACTACTGTTATTTTAATTATGCCTATTACTTTCTCCATTGCGAAAAAATTGGATATTAATCCTATCCCATTCTTATTAACAGAAATTGTAGCGTCTAACATAGGAGGCACAGCAACTTTAATTGGTGATCCGCCAAACATTATTATTGGTAGTGCAGCAGGGTTCTCATTTATGGATTTTATTAAAGAACTTACAGGTGTTGTTGCTGTTATATTGTTTGCAGTTATTGCAATGTTAGCATTTTGTTTTAGAAAATCACTTAAAGCTGATCCAGAAAAGATGAATGAAATTACAAAAATAGATAATTCTAATACAATTACTGATAAAAATTTGATGATTCGTTCTTTAATTGTTTTATCTCTTGTAATCATCGGTTTTGTTTTACATGATATGACTCATATTGAAACTTGTATTGTTGCAATGCTAGGTGCAAGTATTCTTCTTTTATTTGAAAAACCAACTGATATATTGCGTGATGTTGAATGGAATACAATATTCTTCTTTATTGGTTTATTTATTATAATTGGTGGTTTGGAAGCCTCAGGCGGTATTAAATTAATGGCTGAGTGGGTTTTAAATGTTACAAAAGGCTCTGAAAGTGCTACAGCTATGATTATTCTTTGGGCTTCCGGTATTATTTCAGGTGTTATTGATAATATTCCTTACACAGCTACTATGGCTCCAATGATTGCGGAAATTCAAAAAGTTATGGGACAAACTTATGCTTATCCATTATGGTGGTGCTTGTCGTTAGGTGCTTGTTTGGGCGGTAATATGACTATTATCGGTGCTGCTGCTAACGTAATTGTTTCTGAAAATGCAGCTAAAGAAGGTCACCCTATAAGCTTTATGGGCTTTCTTAAATATGGTATTCCTATAGTATTTATTTCTCTTGCTATAAGTACTGCTTATATTTATATAAGATTTCTAAGATAAGGATTTAAATATGGAAAAGGAAAATAATACAAATACTAAACATAAAAGTTACCACGGTTCGGAAATATTAGGTGCAATAATATTCACTGTTATATTGATAGTATTGATGTGGTGTGCATCTGTTTGGTTACTCTAATTTGATATAAAAAAGCCACCTGTTTAGGTGGCTTTTTTTATTATTATATTTCCATCTCTTTTAGATATTTACTTACCCTGAAATCTGCTTCAGTTGATGCTTTTATATCATCTATTGTAAATAGTGGATTTATTTCTGTTAAAACTAATCCATCCGGAGTTACTTGAAAAACACATCTTTCTGTAACAATCATATTAACTTCTTTATATGCTGTTAACGGCAATGTGCATTTTTTCATAATTTTAATTTCATCTTTTGATGTATGTGTCATTGCAACAATAACGCGCTTTGAACCTATGATTAAGTCCATTGAACCTCCAATACCCGGAACAAATTTACCTGGAATTTGCCAAGAAGCAATACTTCCTTCTTCATCTACCTGCAAGGCGCCTAATACTGTTGCATCAATGTGACCGCCGCGCATAATTGTAAATGCCATTTGTGAGTCATAAAAGCTTGCACCTTTGTTTAGTTCTACACAAACACCGCCGGCATTTATTATTTTATTGTTATAATCTGGACCTTTTTGATCTTTTCCTAATCCTAAGATCCCATTTTCAGACTGAAAAATGATATTCATTTTTTCATCAACATAATTTGCTGCTTCTGTTGGTAAACCTATACCTAAAGTTACAATATCATTTTCTTTGAATTCTTTTGCTATTCTTTTGGCAATAATTTCTTTGAT
>CALUQL010000029.1 GCA_944322895.1 Candidatus Gastranaerophilales bacterium | reverse complement strand
CTTTTTCGTATCTTGTATTTATATAAAAACTAAAAGAAAATGTTAATTGCTATAAAAAGTATATACAAAGTAAATACTAAATAATACAGAAACAACTAAAAACCAATAAACACAAGTAATACAGGTGTTATATATCAAAGTTTACAAAAGTTAACAAAATGCGAGCATAAAAAAAAGCCGTCCAACTAAGGCGGCTACTAGACTTTGGGGAGGGAGGTTTTATGGGGCTATTGCCCTTGACATTATAGTGTGTCGTCATTTTTTTCTTTAACTTTAGTTTTTTATTTAATTATTTTTTATAAAAAGTAAAAAACTCCGTATTTATTGCTTTTGAGTGCTTCACATAACTTAACAAAAGGATTTTCTATATTATGATAAAATGCATTTATGAGAAAAATTATTGAGAATAGTTCTTTTTTATATTTCTTATTTTTATTTACTGTAGTTATTTTTATTTTTATGAATACAGTTTTGTATTCCGCAGTAGATATGGATTATTGGGCAAGACTGCTTCAAGGCAATGCTTTTTTTCAATTGGGAACTATTTTAAAAACTGATATTTTTTCTTATACGCCTACTCATAAATGGCTTGATCATGAGTGGGGTGCCAGTATTATTTTCTCTTTAATACAAAACTTATTTGGTTATATTGGGGTTTTATTTTTTAAAACTATTTTAGTATTTCTTATCTTCTTATTTTTGTATAAAACAATAAGATTGTATAAAAAAGAGAATAATTTTACATTTAATCTCTTGTATTTTATTCTTATCGTACTGGCAATGCCTACAATTACTCAATCCTGGATAAGATGTCATCTTTTTACATTCTTATTCTTTTCTGTTTCTATTTATATTTTAGAAAGGGTAAGATTATCTAAGAATTATAAATTATTATATATTCTCCCTGTTATTATGCTGTTTTGGGTAAATATACATGGCGGTTGTGTTTCTTTATTAGGGTTATTATTTATTTATTTTGTTGGTGAATTTTTTAATAAAAAAGAATATAAGCACTTTTTGTATGTATTATTGCTTTCATTTTTTGTAATGTTTATAAATCCTTATGGATTAGATTATGTTAAATTTATTTTTATGGCAACAACAATGGTAAGACCTTTTGTTACTGAATGGATTAGTCCCTTTTCTCATCCTTATAAGTTCTTTATGATTGAATTTAAGGTATTATATTTAGTCAATTTAATATTATTGATTTGTTCAGTAAAAAAGTTCAAGTTTGATTATACAAAATATATATTACTCATTGTTTGTGCTTATTTGTCTTTTAAATATGTAAAAAATACTCCGTTTTTTATTATGACTTCTGCTGTATTTTTATATGATGAATTATTCAATTATATTGATATTTTGCTAAAAAAAATAAAAACTAATTTAAATTCTAATAAGTTATTTATTTTTATAAGTTGTATAGTAATTATATTTTCTTTGTGCAAACTTCTTTTAAACATAAATTATCTTTTTTATCCAAATATATCACTACAACCGGTAGATGTTGTTAATTTTATTAGTAAGAAAGACTTAAAAGGTAATATTTTAGCACCTTTTGATATGGGAAGCTATATTATCTATAAGTTATTCCCTAATAATCTTATATATATGGATGGACGTTATGAAGAGGTTTATTATAAACAAACTAAAGATTTATTAGATGATTTCTACAATGTAAAAGAAAACTGGGATGATATTTTAAAACAGAATTATAAGCATGATTATATAATTGTTCCAACTAATGCATTAATCAATGATTATCTGGTCAAACGTAATGACTATAAGAGAATATATTCAGATCCATATAATATACTTTATATAAATACCAGTTTAAAATACGAAGAAAAAGAAGTACATTATGAAAGTACTTTTGGTTATACATCTAATCCATTTAAAACAAGTGTAAAGTTTGTAGAGTATAAAAAATAAAATTCAGAAAGATAAATAACTTTGTAGTAAAATTGTTATATGGAAGTAAATTTAAAAAGGCCGGAGTTATTATTACCGGCAGGAAGTAAAGAAAAACTTGATTATGCTATTCATTATGGCGCAGATGCAGTGTATTTAGGAATGGTTGACTTTAGTTTGAGAGCAATGCGTAAAGGTGAATTAATTACACTTTCTAATTTGAAAGAGTGTATTGATTTGGCTCATTCTTTTGGGAAAAAGGTTTATCTTACTTTAAATATTTTTGCATATAGTGATGATATTGAAAGAATGATAGAATGTGCTGAAAAAATAAATGAAGCAAAGCCTGATGCAATATTATTTTCTGATTTTGGTGTTTATAATGTAATTCGAAAATATATGAGTGAAATTCCGCTTCACGTAAGCACTCAAACAAATATTTTAAACTATGAAGCAGTAAAGTTTTGGCAGGACATGGGGGCTGAAAGGGTTGTTCTATCAAGAGATTTATCATTAAGACAGATAGAAGAAATAAAAAATAAGGTTCCTGATATGGAATTAGAGGTTTTTGTTCACGGAGCTCAATGTGTTTCTTTCTCAGGTCGCTGTTTAATTAGTGATTATATGACGAAAGGCGAAAGAAAAGCTAACCACGGTAATTGTTCTCAATCTTGCAGATGGAGTTATAAACTTGTTGAAGAAACTCGTGAAGGTGAATATTTTGATATACAAGAAAATGGACGAGGCACTCATATTTTAAGTCCAAAAGATTTGGCTTTAATTAATTATCTTCCGCAACTTATTGATATTGGTGTTGATTCATTTAAAATAGAGGGCAGAACAAAAAGCTTGTATTATGTTTCTGCAGTCGCAAAAGCATACAGAAAAGCAATTGATGACTACCTAAATACAGGTAAAATTGATGAAGAAGCTAATTATAATGAAATTGTAAAAATAGGTAACAGAGGCTATACTACCGGTTTTTATCTTCATAAACCTGATAGCGAAGGTTATAGTTATGATATTTCTAAAGGACTCGCAGGGGCTGATTGCTTATGTGTATTCTTGGAAAAAGACGGTAATAAATATAAAGTTTTAACAAAAAATAAATTCCTATTAAATGACGAGATAGAAATAATTACACCTGATGAGTGTTTTAGAACAAAAGTTGTAAAAATATTAGATGAAAAGTTAAAGGAAGAAAAAGAACTTTCCAACACTAATGATGTTTCTTGGTTGGAATTTTCTGTAGATCCGAAATCATATGAATATGCACTGGCAAGAACTATTGGAGTAAAGAATTTAAGATGATTTTAAAACCTGACTATAATTTAGTTTCTTTATTTGATATTGATTTTAAAGAAATGAAATCAAAAGGAATAAATGCTGTATTATTCGATTTAGATAGCACGGTAATGCCATCCAAATCGGGTGAATATCCTCAAAAAGTTAAGGAACTGTTGGATTCATTAAAACAAAATTTTGTTGTTGCAATTATAAGTAATAACAAAAATAAAGAATATGTTGAAAAAGTGCAATCGATGTCAGATTTTCCTGTTATTGGTAATGCAAATAAACCATCACCCAAAATAATGAGAGACTTTTTGAAATCTGTTAATATAAATCCGTCAGAAACAATAGTTATTGGAGATAGACCTTTAACGGATATACTTGCAGGTCAATTGTTAGGGGCGAAAACTGTATTAGTTGACTCAATTACTAAAGATACCGAAAATAAATTAACAAGGTTTGTAAGAAAACTGGAACGTCTTGTTATTAGAAAATAATCATAATTTTTAATAGGAGTTTTCTATGAATGCTATTTTTGTTTTTCCACCGATATGGACGAAAAAATCTCCTTCTACAGGAATAACTTCTATTTCCGGTTATCTTAAAAATTTTGATTATAATACTAAGATTTTTGATTTAAATATTGATTTTTATAATGAATTTCTTAGTGATGAGAACTTTAATGAAGTGTATCGGATTATTTCTGCTCTTATAAGTAAAAAGAATTTAAGCGAAAAAGAAAAAAAAATAATAAGTATATTTAAAGAGCACGAAGAAGAATATAATAAAGCAAAAGATAAAGTTGATTTAACTGTTAGAGAAGTCAAATCAAAAGCATATTATGATTGTGAACAATATAGAACAGCATCGAAAATTATCGAAACGGCATCTGAGTTAATTTCTTTAACTTTTTATCCATATATTATTAAAGAGGAAAGAATTGAGAATGTAGAAAGAAAATTATGTTTTGAAGATTATAAAGCAGAATCATCAAAATATACAAATGTTTTTTCTTCTTTTATGAAAAGAAAGGCAATGGAAATTGCAAAGGAAAGACCTGCTTGTGTTGGTATATCAATAAATTTTGAAGGACAAATGCTTGCGGGACTTACACTTTCTTATATATTAAAAAAAGAATATAATATAAAAACTGTTCTTGGCGGAACACATATAACACGTTCAATGGAAAATATTCTTCGTGATTTTGACTTTTTTGATGATTTTGCAGATTTTGTAATGATAGGAGATGGTGAAATTCCAACACTAAGACTCTTGCAATATCTTGATGGTAAAACTGACATAAATAATGTCCCAAGTATAATTTATAAAAAAGATAATAAAATAATTCAAAATAAGCTTTTGGATGAACAAATTTCTATAAGTTTTGTGCAGGATTTTGAATATACTAAACATAAAGAATACTTTTTACCTGAAAAAGTTTTTCCTATTAATATATCCAAAGGTTGTTATTGGGGAAAATGTACTTTCTGTGATTTCGGACTTCAATATACAAATAAAAAGCTTGATAAAGTAATAAGTGAAATAAAGTATATGAAAAAAAATTATGGTGCTAAATATTTTTACCTGACGGATTCTGCTTTGGCACCTAGAACAGCAAAAGAGTTTGCTTCAATGTTAATAGAAGAAAAACTTGATATTAGGTGGACTACTTTTTTGCGGTTTGAAAATGTATATGATAAGGAATTTCTTTTTTATTTGTATCAAGCAGGTTTACGTTGTGTTTCTTGGGGCTTAGAATCAGGATCGCAAAAAATTCTTAACCTCATGAATAAAGGTACAAAGATAGATGTTATTAAACGAATTTTGAAAGATTCTTCTATGATTGGTATTGCAAATAGACTTACAGTAATATATTTATTCCCCGGAGAAACTTTTGCAGATTTCTGTGACACTGTAAATTTCATAAAAGAAAATCAAAAAAATATATTCCAAGTTACTTTTTATAGTTATTTATTGAAAAGATATTCATATATATACAATCATATGGAGGAATTCGGAATACAACTTACTACTTCCGATATAAAGTCTGAATATAAACCTGAAGAGTTTGGTTTTAAATATGATATAAAGGATTATAATAAAAAGCTACAAGAAATAGCACCTTTAATTGAGAATATATATAAGAACCCTGATGAAACATTATTATATTTTTCCAATATTGAAAATAATTATATGAATTCTGATATTATGCTCTAGTTTTACTTCAAGGGTAATTTAAAATACTTCCTTGTATATTAAACTCTAGTTTTGTAAAGGAGTTTATCATGTTACAAGAATTAAATACTGAAAATTTTGGAGAAAGTATAAAAGAAGGAATAAAAATAGTTATTTTCACCGCTTCTTGGTGTGGATATTGCCAAATGCAAAAACCTATTTTAAAAGAAATTGCAAAGCAAAATATTTGGATTGGAGAGGTTGATTCTGATAAAAATCAGGATTTAGTACATAAATATGATATTGGAGCTTTCCCCACCTTTGTTCTTTTTAAAGATGGTAATGTATTAGCTAAGTTCTCAGGTTATAAATCAAAATATGATTTGTTAAACATTCTGTTAGATTATTTAAAATAAAAAAAATCCAAATTTGAAAATTTGGATAAACAAAAAGGAAATTAATAATTTAATTACGATAACCGATGCCGGCTCTATATCCTGATAAAGTGTACATTATTGGGAGTGCCGGCTCTATCCATTTTAAGCCTGATAACAATGAAACCGTTGCAATATCATCTGTATGTAATCCTATATCAAGAACTTCGGGTTTTCTTTCTCTGCATTTATGGTTGTGTTTACATTTGTTTTTTGCTATGTATTCACTTGAACTTTTACCAATAAAATTTATGTCTAATATGTCATCGTTGTTTTTATGCTTTTTATCTTTATAACAAATAGGGTCAATAAATTTCTCTCCTATTAGGTTTGCTATTTTACTTCCTCCTATTATGCCTGTTAAAATAATACCTGCCGTCATTCCAGCTGCTCTTGCGGATTTTGAAGTTATTTTGAGTTTTTCTAAAATTCCAAGTGCAATTCCTGCTCCAACATTGCACATAAAAATATTAGCTAAATATTGATATGAACCTTCTTTTATCTTATTAGGTATTTTTTCTTTCCAATTTTTTTTATCAGTAACTTTATCAGCAGCAATACCTCCTGCAATTCCTCCTATTACTGGAATGGCTCCATATACGGATAAATAACCTATTTCTGAAAATATATCTTTTGCACTCACATTCTGTGGTGAAGGAATAAGTTTCTCTAAAAAGTTTTTGTCTTTTATATCTTCAAATAATCTTTTTATTTCTTTAAAACTAAGAATTTTTTCTTTTCCTTTGTTTAAAATTTCTTTTGTTGTTCCTTGTAAATTTGTTTCTTTTACAAAAGAATCAATAAGTTCTTTATTTTTGTTCTTTACTGTGTTTAATGAATCTCCCAATGGTCTTTTGGTTATTGCTGAAGCTATATATGGTGCGGCTATAGCAGAAGCTGCTGTAAGACCAAGTGTTATCCCCGTTTTTATAGCGCATTTTTTTCTTTTTTCTTTTGGAGTTGCATTAACTTTTTGTATAGTATATGCAGCTGCACCTGCTGTTAGTATGGTTGGTACTGCTCTTTGAAATTTTGATACTAATATCGGCTGATCAAGAAATTTCCCCAAAACTTGAATGTTATTCATGGCTGGTGTTTTTATGTCCTTCCTTAAAGTCTTCTATAAACTTTTTATTCTTTTCGCAATATTCTTGAAATGTCTTTATTCTGAAAAATACTTCATCACTTATTACGTGTTCAATTTTGCATGCATTCTCTTCTGCTATTGTATTATTTAAGCCAAGAGTATTTTCAAAAAAAGTTGTTAGTGTTTTGTGTTTTAGTATAACTTCTTGTGCTTTTTTTAAGCCTGTTGGAGTTATTGTTATTCCTTTGTGTCCCTCATATATAATTAAGTCTTTTTCTGCCAGTTTCATTAATGCTTCAGAAACTGATGCTCTTGATATGTTTAGTTTCTTTGCAATTTCTACGGCTTTTACACTTTGGCTTGTTTCTAATAAATTACATATTATTTCTAAATAATCTTCTAAACTTGCACTTAAATTATTCATATTATCCCTTTTTTAATTAATTGTAAGGCATGCCTAACTATTTGTCAAGTGAGCCTTACAAAGTTTGGTTTGTATATTTCTTTTTAATGTTGTATATTAACAATGCGAGGTATTATGAAAAAGATTGCAATTACCGGGAATATAGCAAGCGGAAAATCTCAAGTAGAAAAAATGCTTTTATCATATGGATACAAAGTTGCTGATACTGATAAAATAAATCATTTTATATTGGCTTCTGATATCTCTGCTATAAATGAAATAAAAAATGCTTTTGTAGAAGATGATATTCTTGATGAAAACTCAAATATATCAAGAGATAAACTAGGGCAAATTATCTTTTCTGTAGGTTGGAAAAAAATAAAATTAGAAGAAATTTTACATAAAAGAATCGCTGCAAAAGTTGAAGAATTTTATAATGAAAATTCAAAAGAAGATTTTGTATTTGTTGCAATACCATTGTTGTTTGAGACAAAACAAGAAGATAATTTCGATAAAATAATTTTTGTTTCTGCTGATTATGATGTTCGGTTAAACAGGCTTATCCAAAGAAATGGCTATACTGAAAAGTATGCTAAAACAAGAATCGCTTCTCAAATGAAAGAAGATGAGAAGATAAAAAAATCCGATTATATTATTTATAATAATTCGGATTTAATATCTTTAAGAAAGCAAGTTGATTCAGTTTTAAAACAAATAATTAATTTGTAAGCTCAATCTTATTTGCTGTTAATTTTAATATTGAAGATTTATAAAAATCAGTATTAATGTTTAGGTACTCGCCCAGAACGAGAATAGAAAATAAGAAATCTCTAACTTCTTCAATATTGTCGTTTGCTTCAAGTACTGAATCAAGCAGTTTTGTAAACTTTAAGTAGATTTTGTTAAAGTACATATTTTGTGCTTCTGCAATATCAACTTTTAGTTGTAATTTCCCGGCACATTCAAATAATTTTAGTATTTTATCAAGTCTATGAAATTCAAAATTCTTTGAGAAATTGTATATAGTTTTTTGAATTTCATGTGAAAAGATTGTACTTGTTGGAGCCTTATCTATTTCAACCTTGAAAGTAGATGCTTCTGTGTTTATTTCTATTGCCTTTTGGATGATGTTATCATCGATTATATTTGCACAATCTTCAAATAAGGCATTGAAATCGCTTGTTAGTGTATATTGTGCTGCAAGTTTGTATTCCTGCGGAACATTTATTCCAAGGGCAATTAGTTGTAGAATCGAACTTTTACTGTCGTTATACATGTCTCTATAATTATTTGAGAATTTACTTAATTTATCTTTAATTGATGTTAAAAGAATTTTACTTCTTTCTTCAATTAAAACATCTCTTAATGTGTAATAATCATTTCCGAAGACGTTGTCTAAAAGTCTTATTATTTCAGTTATTGGCTTATTCGTGTATGTTTCAATAAGTTTTTTTGAAATATCTGTTATATTTTCACTGTCATCGTATCTTTTTATTGCGCAGTGGAAGTCTCCTTCTGGGAATTGAAGACAAGCAAAGAAAAAATCATATTTTTCTAAAGTTATTTTTGATTCGATTTCAATTCTTCCGACAGAAAATCCTGTGGTACCATTTGATGTATGCTTATAAAAATGTTTCTTTATGTTGTAACAATATAAAGAAGAATTATCGTCAAAATCTTCGTATGTTGATGATATCGCCCATAGTGCCGCAATTTGTTTTATTGAAACAATTGATGGTTTTACAAATCTTTCATATACGTCTTTTCCTGTTCCAAATCCGTTTATATTACTTTGTGCTCTAGAAAGAATCGATAAAAAGCCATCTTCTATGTTTTTAGATGAGAAAGATGCAGCTAATTGCATTGCTCTTGCGGCATATTTCATAATTTGAGTTGTTTCAATTCCTGAAATTTCAGAGAAAAACCAACCGCAACTGGTGTACATTAACATTGCTTGGCGTTGAATTTCCATTAATTTTAAAGCTTTTACGATATCTTGTTTTTCCAATTTGTATTTTTGATTACGCTTAATAAAATTATTTATAGATGTTTTACTTCTGTCTAAGATTACAGAAATATAGTCATTTCTTGCTTCCCAAACATCTTTAAAATATATAGAACCTTGTTCTTCAAAAATTTTAATAAGTTCATCTCGAACGTAGTCTAAAGCTTCTCTTAAAGGTTTTCGCCATTTTTGATTCCAACCGTAAACTCCGCCTGTTGAACATCCGCAATCATCACACCATCTGCCTACACCGTGGGCACAGCTCCAGGATGAAACATCTTTTATATCAACTTCATATTTTGGAGGTTCTTGTTCAAGATAATTTGCGTAGTTTGTAATTATAAAGCCTTCATCTTTAGCTCTTATTTTTAAAACATATGATAAAGCCATATCTCCAAATTTTGTATGGTGTCCATAGCTTTCACCATCTGTTGCTATGTTTACAAGCTGGTTATAATCTCTTTGGCTAGATATACCTTCTTTTAATCTTGATATAAATTTATTTCCGTCTTTTAGAAGTTCATCAAATGCTACAGATTTTGATATAGAACCATCATAGAAAAATAAATCAATATATTTTGATTTGTCTGATTTTATATAGTATCTGTATGCTCTGGCAGGATCTATATTACCCCAGCTTACATCTTGCCAGTTATCTTTTGAATTTAGTTTTCTTATACTTTTTGCTTGATAGGGGGATAGTATAGTAAATTTAATTCCGCAATCAACAAGCGCCTCCAATGTTGCATCGTCGCAAGCTGTTTCAGCTAGCCACATACCTTCAGGCGTTCTTCCAAATCGATATTGGAAATCTTTTATTCCCCATAAAATTTGTGTATATTTATCATTTTTATTTGCAAGCGGAAGTATCATATGATTGTATACTTGCGCTATTGCATTGCCATGACCATTATTTATTGGAATACTTTCAACATCTGCTTTTATTATTCTTTGATATGAATATGGAGAGTATTGTTCCATCCAGGATAATAAAGTAGGACCGAAATTGAAACTTATGTAGGAATAATTGTTTACAATATCCATTATCTTGTTTTCTTGAGTAACAATTTTCGATACAGAATTTGGAGTGTAACATTCGGCTCCTATTCTTGCATTCCAATCATGATAAGGATTTGCACTGTCTTGTATTTCTATTGTTTCTAACCAAGGATTTTCCCTTGGCGGTTGATAAAAATGTCCGTGTATTGTTAAATATACTTTTTTATTATCCTTCACAACTAACTCCTGATTAAAATTAACTATTTTTTCGCGGATTTGTTTTTATGCGTAAGCATAGTAAATGTTGCAACATCTACCCAAGGGTCTCCAAGCGCGTTTGAAAAGACCTTGCCTGTTATTTTAACTTTATCACCTGCTTCAATATCAATATTTTTTTCAGCTAATTCACGAGAAATAAAAATTTTCATTTCTGATAATGGAATTACGTGATCTGTAACATCCGGTCTTTTTATAAGAATACCAATATATTTTGTTCCATCTCTAAATGCAGGTTTATAGTCAAGTCCTAAAGATGTAAATGCCACAAATTCTGCTGTAAATGTTATGTTTTTATTTAAATATTTTCCAGGATGATTAACAACATCTATAGGTGAAACGCTTAAGTATGCAGATGCTTGAGGTTTTGCAGGTGTTGCTGTTGCTGCATCTATACTTGTATTGTATCCGTTTGCGAACATTAAAAATATAGCAAAAGCTAATATTATTATTTTCTTATATGATTTTTTCATTTCTTAACCTCTAAAAAGTGAACTATCTATAATTATATATTTTTATTATATATTTTAACATATTTTTATCAAAAAACATTATTCTAATTGGGGAAAAATGCGCATAAAAAAGTGTAGACTGAAACAGATTTCCCGAACTAATAAATAATACTTTTTCGCAACCCCGAAAGAAAGTGTTCGTTTGTTCCAATCTACATATTTAATATAAAGGATTTTTTATTGTTTTTCACTCTACTATAGAATAATTTTATTTTTGTATAAATACTTCTATAAAAGTAGCACAATTGTATTATAAGGAGTTAAGTATATTATCTTTTATAATGTCACCCATTTTGCTTGTACCAATTATAGAAAAGCCTTGTTGAGCTATGTCTTTGGTTCTATAACCGTCTTTAAGTGCTTTTCTTATAGCAGTTTCTATTGCATGATATTCTTCATCTAATTTAAATGAATATTTAAGCATCATTGCTGCTGATAAAATTGTAGCTATAGGATTTACTATATTTTGTCCTTTTAAATCAGGCGCACTGCCATGTATTGGTTCATACATAGCAAGTTTTGTATCAGATAAAGATGCACTTGGAAGTAATCCCAATGAACCTGACAGCATTGAAGCTTCATCAGATAATATATCTCCAAAAATGTTACCTGTTAATATAACATCAAATTGTTTAGGATTTCTTATTATTTGCATAGCAGCATTATCAACATACATATTTGAAAGCTCTACCTCAGGGTATTCTTTAGAAACATCTGTAACTATTTCTCTCCATAATCTTGAAACATCAAGAACATTGGCTTTATCAACCGAGCATAATTTCTTATTTCTTTGCATTGCAACTTTGAATGCGGTGTGAGCTATTCTTCTGATTTCACTTTCATAGTAGCACATATTATTGAAACCGAATTTTTCGCCATTTCTTGTTTCAATGCCTTTTGGTGTTCCGAAATAAACATCTCCTGTTAATTCTCTTACTATCATTATATCTGTTCCTGATACAAATTCTTCTTTTAATGGTGATAAAGATGTTAGTTCCGGATAAACTGTTGCTGGTCTTAAATTGGCAAATAGATTTAATTCTTTTCTAATGCCAAGTAGAGCTCTTTCAGGTCTTACTTCTGGCGGTAAAGTATCATATTTCCAATCACCTACTGCACCAAGTAATACAGCATCGGATTTTTTTGCAATATCAAGTGTCACTTCAGGTAATGGGGTTTTATATTTATCATATGCACATCCGCCAATTAATGCAGGTTCAAAATTAAATCCAATTGAATATTTTTCTCCGACAGCTTTTAATATTTTTACTGCTTCATCTGTAACTTCTTTCCCTGTGCCGTCTCCAGCTAGTAATGCTATATTATATATCTTCATTTTTATTCCTTTAGTTTTCTTTCCTTATTTAATTTTATAACAAAAAATATTTTAATATTTAAAAAAGCTCCATTAGTATGGAGCTTTGTATATGAAAAATCCCTATCGGATATCAGTTTAAGAGGAGAAAGTCATTAATGCACGTACTGAACGAGCTGTATTTCTTACATCTTCTTCAGAATGCATTTTAATTGTATCATCAAGAATTTTTATTGCTTCTGATTTGTCTTTTAATGATAAAAGTTCATTGATAGAAGCCATAGCAACTCTTGCACTTAAGTCATTTATTCCTTTTCCTTTAGAAATTAAAACAACTCTTAATGATTCATGGGTATTCTTTCTTATTAATGTTTGCGCTGTTAATTCTCTTATTTCATCATCCGGAGAATTTGTTCCTAGCTCAGTTAATAAATCAATAGCAGCTTGACTGTCTTTATGTTCGCCTAATGCTTGTATGATATTTCTAATTTTTTTGTTATTATCCATTTTTCTTCTCCCCCTTAATCTATATGTTAATTTATGCTACTGATGGTGTTAAATCTGACCACATAGTTTTTAGTTCGTCAACTGATTTATTTGCTAAATTTTTTACAGAATATTCTCTGTCAGGGAAAAGTTTATTTTTTAATCCTGTCATATCAAATGTGATTTCAGTATTTCCAATTCTTTCAACTGTATCAAATACATTTTTTGTCACTTGTTTACCAAAAGAAACAATGGCATTCATTCTTGATTTGAAAGATTCATTAAAATTATTAATTCCGCTTACGACAGCACTTGCAAATAGTTTACCTCTTTCAGCTATATTTGTAGATGATTTCTTTGCACTTTCAAATACATCTGCTTGTATAACATTTCCTTTGAAACTTACTCCAAATGGATTTGTACTTAATTTATTTGCTTGTGCATTTTGGTTTGCAGTTGTACGTTGAGCTGCTTTTGTAGTATGTAAACTGAGCTTTCCTATTTGCATAATTATCCTTTCTATTTTACTATTTCTTTACTTTTGTACATTTAGGTTATCACATTTGTTTTATTTAAATATCGTTCTTTTGGTGTAAATAATATTTAAAGTTTTAATTTATATGAGAATTAAATCCACCATTTAACGGAGTGATTTTTTTAATCTTTTGTAAAGAAATATTTCTTTCTCTTTTTCTTCGTTAAAGATATAAAATGGATATTCCGATAATACTAATATCGGATAGAAAAAGGAAAGATATGAACGAATTGAATCAAAATTTAGCTGAAAATCTTGGCGCTTTTTTAATGGGATTTAGAGATGAAGTAATCAAAGGTTTAGAAGATTACTTGCTATTAAAAGCAAATCTTTTACCAGAAACAGTTTAGTATAAAGTGTTTTCCTAAGTGGTCTCTTTTTAGTTTAAATAGGTATTATATTTTTTTTCAGCTTTGATAGTTGTGTTTGGTCCATGCCCTGGATAAACAATTGTTTCCTCTGGAAGAGTCAGTAATTTTGTTTTTATTGAATTGATTAGAGTGTCAAAATCGCCGTCGTCAAAGTCGGTTCTGCCTATTGAACGAAAGAATAATGCATCTCCTGAAAATAGTTTACCATCTGTATAGTAACTTAAACTCCCCTGTGAATGGCCTGGCGTATGGAATATTTGGATTTTGTGATTTCCAATTCTTAAGTCTGTACTTTCATCAATGAATTCTTTTATTACTAAGGGATTTGATTCTGTTTTTAGACCAAAATAGCCCATTTCTCTTTTAAGCCTGGACAAGTGGAAGTTGTCATCTTTATGTAGATATATTGGAATTTCAGGATATTTTTCGGGTATTTCAGTTTCACCCAAAACGTGGTCAAAATGTCCGTGGGTGTTTAGTATGAACTTGATTGTGTAGCCTTGATCGTCCAATTCTTTCTTTATACTTTCAAATGAACCACCTACATCAATTAATACTGCCTCTTTTGTTTCTTCATCTTTTAATATATAAGTATTAACATCAATTGGTCCTGTTACTTTTATATCAAGTTCCATATTTTCTCCCTTTTTGATTTAGTATAACATATTCATAAAAATATTTAATTATGCTATCTTTAAGTTATGAATACATATTCTCAAAAAATAACTGCTTTGCAGGCAGATGCTATAAAAGATTTATTTGTTAGTTTAAATGCGGTTTTTGATGTCGTTCAATATTCTTTTTGGAGAGCTAAAACAAATACATTTCAGGCAATTTATTATACAAGCGGTAAACTTTTAATCCAAGGTAAAAATATTGAAAATATTGCAATTAAAATAGATAAGATTTTAGGTATAAATTCTTGTTTTGAACAACCTGATTTGATAGATTTTAACCAAGAAAAATATATAGGTACGGATGAATCTGGTAAGGGAGATTTTTTTGGACCTTTGGTTGTTGCAGGAGTTCAAGTAGATAAAAATAATAAGCAAAAATTTATTGAATTGGGTATAAAAGATAGCAAAAAACTTGATGATAAAAAAATATTAATACTTGCAAATCAAATAAAAGCAAATTCCGTTTATTCAGTAGTTGTTATTACCCCTGTAAAATATAATGAATTATATTTTAAATTTAATAATCTAAATAAACTGCTTGCGTGGGGACATGCAAGAGCTATTGAAAATATCTTAGAAAAATCTCCTTGCAACTATGCATTAGCAGACAAATTCGGTGATGAAAGTTTAATAAAAAATGCACTAATGCAAAAAGGTAAAAGTATAGTATTGAATCAGATGGTAAGAGCTGAGTCTGATATTGCAGTTGCAGCAGCTTCAGTTCTGGCACGTGCTGAATTTGTGAAAAGAATGCAAGAGCTTGAATTGAAATATGAGTTGCTGTTATCAAAAGGTGTTTCAGAAAAAGTTATTCAACAAGCAAAAACTTTTATCGCAAAATATTCTTTTGACAGATTGAATGAAATTGCCAAAATGCACTTTAAAACAGTTAATGAGTTAAGATAAATTATTCTGTTTCTAATAACTTTTTATATAGTTCCTTTTGCTTTTCAGTAATTGTTTTAGGAATATTAATTGCAATTTTAATATTTAAGTTGCCGTATCCGCCTGTTTTCTTTGGCAAACCAAGATCTTTTAGTCTTAATGTTTTGCCGTATCTTGTTTCCGGTGGAATTTTTATTCCGATAATACCGTGCAAAGTTTGAATATCTTTTTTGCAACCAATAACCGCTTCAGCAGGGGTTATTTCTATTGTTTTTGTTATATTTTCACCATCTATTGTATATTCAGAGTCTTTTAATTTTATTACAAAATAAAGGTCACCTTTTCTACCGTAGTTATCAATTTTGCCTTCACCTTTTAATCTTATTTTTTGACCCTCTTTTACACCTTTAGGAATTTTTACGGATAAATTACGTGATTTGCTTACAATGCCTGTGCCTCCGCATTCACTGCATACACTTCCTGCGCCATTACATTTCATGCATTTTTCAACGGTGTTCATTTTCACATTAATTGGTTTGTCACTCATTAAATCTTTTGCAGTAATATTTAAATCTTGAGTAACATCTAAACTTGTTTCTTGTTGATTACCGTTGCAACAACCACCTGTTGAACATCCGCTTTGACTTGAGGTTCTACCAGCACTTCCGAATAAATCATCATATGAAAAACCTTGAGAAGATGTTCTTCTCGTTTTTTGAGCTCTTGCTCCTCCCATTAAATCTCCAAAGATAGAACTGAAAAAGTCGGAAAAATCTCCACCCGAGAAGTTTTGAGAAAATCCACCTTGGTTAAAATTATTAAAGTTAAATCCTTCAAAACCTGGAGGCGGTGTGAAATTTGCACCTTGTTGCCAATTTTCACCAAGGCTATCGTATCTACTCTTCTTTTCCTTATCTGATAAAACTTCATAAGCTTCATTTATGTCTTTGAATTTGTTAACAGCATCAGGAGATTTGTTTACATCCGGATGGTATTGTCTTGCAAGCTTTCTGTAAGCAGATTTTATTTTTGCTTCTGTTGCATTTCTGTCTACGCCCAGTATTTTATAATAATCTTTATATTCCATAATCTAAATCTCCTTAATTAAATGATAATATAAAAATCTGCTATATCTTAAATAATTAATCTTTTTTTAATTATGTTTTTTTATGAAATTATCCTGAAATCTTATTAACAAAATTATTGTTTTTTACTATCATATAAGTATGAAAAAGTATTTGGGATTATTTGTTTCATTGTTTGTTTTATTTCAGCAGAATGTTTATGCTGAAAGTTATTCTGTTGAATTAAAGGATAATCTGAGTAATAAAATAACTCCTGCGATTATGAAACAAAATCCAATAGAAATAAAAACAGAAGATATAAGTAAAAAAACTGAAAAATATGAAATTCCCCAAATAGAGTTAAATGATAAAGTTTTAAATTATACTTTAAAGCCTGTTTCCAACATCTCAGACATAACTGAAAGTATTATTTATCAAGAAAGTCAAATAGATATAAATGCAATAGATCCACAAAAACAAGGTAACGTAAATTCGTATTATCCCGGATTAAGAGGACCAAATCAATTAGTTATTTATACTCCTGCTTATGGATTAAGAACAGGTACTAATGAATTTGGGACTGAAGCAATTGTCGAAAATAATATGGTTGTCCGTTTAAATGGAGCAGATTCGATTATTCCGAAAAATGGTTTTGTAATTTCCGGTCACGGTAGGGCAAAAACTTGGATTATTAAAAATATTCAAGTTGGTTCAAAAGTTTATCTTGATAGTAGTGATGGTTCATTAAAAGTATTTTTGACACCTGATAGTCTTGTATATGCTGCTAAAGAAAAAATTAAAGAGGTTAGTGGACTTATTGAATATTATAGACAAAAAGATATTCTTTATAGTGACAAAAAGGCAAGTGAATATCTTGAAAATTCGAGAGAACTTTTGAGAAAGGCAGAAAAGAAACCTGAAAAGACACAGTCTTTCATTACGGAGGCCATGTCTGCTTTGGATGACGCTATAAAAAATGCTATCCCATATTTTAATAATGAATTAAAAGGAGTTTGGGTTCGTCCTGTAGAAAAAACACCTGCACAAATAACTAAAACTATAGAAAGAATGAAAGATGCAGGCATAACTGATATCTTTTTAGAAACATATTTTCACGGTAAAACAATATATCCAAGTAAATATCTTAAAGATAATGGTGTGATATGGCAAAGAGAAGAATTCTTAGGTTTTGATCCACTCGAAATATGGATTAGTGAAGCTCATAAAAGAAATATGAAAGTTCATATTTGGTTTGAAAGTTTTTATGTTGGTAATGACAATCCTCAAACTACACCTAATCATGTATTGAGTGTATATCCAATGTGGGCAAATAAAAGACTTTCAAATTATGATTCAGAAACTCCCGTCCCATCATTATCAGAACATAATGGGTATTTTTTAGACCCTGCTAATATTCAAGTTCAGACTTATCTTTTAGGTATTTTAAATGAAATAATTACTAATTATGAAATAGATGGTATAAATCTTGATTATGTGAGATATCCGCAAACCGTAGATCCTGCTTACCCCAATTATGCTTCAACAAATTGGGGATATACAAAAGTTGCTCGAGATGAGTTTAAGGCTATGTATGGTCTAGATCCTATTGATATCGCTTATGGTACTGGAGATTGGCAATTATGGACTATATATCGTCAAAGACAAATATCTGAATTTATAAAAAGTGTAAAAAAGCTTACAATGAATAGAAATATAAAACTTACAACAGTTGTTTTTCCTGATTTGAAAAAAGCTTCTGCAACAAAAATGCAAAATTGGAAGGCTTGGTCTATGAACAATCTTGTTGATGGCTTTACACCTTTAATTTTGACAGGTGATAAAAATACGGCTGTATTACTTTTAAAAGATATTTTTAATAATACAAGTCCAACAACAAAAATTTACCCGGGAATATTTGTCACTTTTATGGGTGGTCCATTTGAAGATTTGTTGATTCAAATACATAAAACAAGAGAATTTAGGGCAAAGGGTGCTATCATTTTTGATTATGCTCACTTAGATGATATATATATAGAGGCTTTAAAAACCAGAGTGTATAATCAAACATACGAAAACCGTGAATTTGAATTGAAAACACCTGAAAACTATACACCTCAAGTGACATTCAATGAAAAGAAAAAGAAAAGATTTTGGAGAAGAGATAATGACAATAATTAATTTTACAAAAATGCAAGGTTTGGGCAATGATTTTGTAGTTCTTGACTATGAAGAATATAAAAAAACAAATAAAACTCCTCAAGAACTTGCACTAAAATTATGCGACAGACATTTTGGTATTGGTGCTGATGGTTTAATTATTGTTAACCCAGATACAAAGGATACTGATATCGGATGGATTTTTTATAATAATGATGGTTCAATTGCGCAGATGTGCGGGAATGGAATAAGATGTTTTGCTAAATATGTTTTTGAAAAAGGTTATGTAAATAAAAAAGAATTTTCGGTTGAAACTAAAGCCGGAACAATAATTCCCAAAATCTTAGATAATGGGTTGGTTAGGGTTAATATGTCTCAGCCTATTTTAGAACCTGATAAAATTCCTGTAAAAGTTTGTAATAATTTAAATTTTGATGTTGTTGTATCTGATAGAACATTTATTGCAAATGCAGTAAGTATGGGAAATCCTCATTGCATTATTATTACTGATGAAAATACAAAAGAATTGGCTTTAAAGTATGGTCGTGAAATAGAAACGCATCCTTTATTCCCGGAAAAAACTAATGTAGAGTTTATAAAAATTTTATCACGTGATGAAATTAATTTGGATGTATGGGAAAGAGGTTGTGCAATTACACTGGCATGTGGTACGGGTGCTTGTGCCAGTGTGACAGCTGCTATATTAAACGGTTTATGTGATAAGAAGGTAAAAGTAAATTTACCTGGCGGACAGCTTTTAATTGAGTGGGATGGTAATATTAACGATACAAAACATGATATCTTTATGTCAGGCAGAGCTGATTATTCTTTTACGGGACAAATTGAAGTATAGACTTTATACTAATTGCAAAGACTATAAACATAGGTTAATATTAACTTATGAATCTTTTGGAAATTAAAAATCTTAATCTGAGCTTTCATTCTGATGATAAAGATTATCAAGCGTTGCATAATATAAATTTAGAATTGGAAAAAGGACAAATGCTTGCTCTTGTCGGAGAATCAGGCTGTGGTAAGACAATTACTGCAATGTCTGTTCTAAGGCTGCTTGCTCCAAATGCAAAAATTACTTCTGGACAAATAGTTTATAATGGTAAAGACTTGCTTTCTTTACCGGAAAAAGAAATGCAATATATTAGAGGAAGAGAAATAGCACTTGTTCCTCAAGATCCTATGACGTCTTTGAACCCTCTTTATACTATCGGTTCTCAGCTTTTAGAAGTTATAGACGTTCACCAAAATGTAAAAGGAAAAGAAGCTGAAAAAATAGCGATTGATGTTTTAGACTTGGTAAAAATTCCAAATGCTAAAGAAAGACTAAAAACATATCCTCACGAATTTTCGGGCGGAATGCGCCAGAGAGTAATAATTGCTATGGCAATAGCTTGTAAATCAAAAATTATAATTGCTGATGAACCGACTACTGCACTTGATGTTACTGTTCAAGCTCAAATAATGGATCTTTTAAAAGAAATTCAAAATAATTTTGGTACATCATTTATTTTTATTTCTCATGATTTTGGTTTGGTTTATGAATCTGCCGATAAGGTTGCTGTTATGTATGCCGGGCATGTTGTTGAGTATTCTTCTGCTGTTGAATTATTTAAAAATCCAAAACATCCTTATACAAAGGCATTGTTAAAAACCTTGCCCGATTTTAATTCAAAAAAGTTAGAAGCAATAGAAGGACAACCTCCTTCTATAAAAGATTGTTTTCAGGGCTGTTCTTTTGAGCCGAGGTGCAAGTTAAAAATGGATATATGTAAGATAAATCATCCTGATTGCTATACACTTGAAAATTCTTGTGTATCTTGCTTTTTGTATGATAAGTCCAAAAGGAAATAATTCTCTTAATGTTTTATAGGCAAATGCCTATAATATAAATATGCTTACAAAAAAACAAAAAATATTCTTTGAAAAACTAAAAGAATCATATGGCAAAGGAGCGCTTTCAGGTTTTGATATAATTGCTAAAGATTTTAGATTTAAACATAAAAATTCAAATTTTCTTTTTGTTTAACTTTGGATTTTTTTATAAAGAACTGTGAATAATTTTTTCTGAATTTATTCTACAAAGAAGCCCATAGATATTCTTGTATTATATATAAAAATTTTTGAGTTACATAGTAATGTAAAAAATGAGTTTTTTACAATAATTTACATATAATTGTAATTGCCTCATGGCCATGGTTTTGACGATAAAAAAGTTCTTAAAAGGACTGGTTAATAGAAGAAGAAGAGAAAAAGAATTGTTTTTAACACCGGACGGAGAGTAGAATCACTTTCCGTTCTTTTTGTATCTGCATAAGGCTTCGTAAGCTATTTCCCCGTTAATCCATCCGCCTGCCCCATTATAACATACGCCGTACTTATTCGGTTCATCTGATAATAAATTACCATCTTTGTCAAATTCTTTTATATGTTCAAGACATAATGCGGGTTCTTTACAATCAGCATCATATTTTATTAGTATATAGTATTCAGAATTATCCTCAGTATTGTGTGTATATCTCTCCTTTGAAGTATACATTTTGAACCAGCCTGATATTGAATATTTCTTTATTGTTAAAGAATTTTTATCAAAATAAATATCATCTGTTAATTTTTCCAAATTATTTTCGTTATCCGAATTTCTATAATTCGTATATTTAGATAATTTGAGATTTATTTTTTCAAGTTGATTAATTTTTCCTTTTAACTTTTCTCTCTCAATTTCACAACTATCAGAATTTATTTCTTTAAAGTTGTTAATCTTTTCTTCTAAATTATTTTTTTCAATTTCTAGATTATAAAGCTTTTTATCATCAACAAACTTTTTTATAAAAAAGCCAAATGCAAATGATGATAATAATGAAAATATAGAAATTAATATAATAATAAACTTTTTCATAGCGAATAATTATAACATATTTATATTTTTTTATATATGAGTCTTTAGGTTAAAATAAACCTGCGGATTTATTCTTTATATTTGCATAAAGTATTAAAATATATTTCTCCATTTATAAATGTTGAATAGTTGCCGCAATGATTATATCCATCAAATTCATCTATTAATATATTGCCATCTTTATCAAATTCTTTTATATATATACGACATAATACATCTGATTCACAAGTAGTACTGAATTTGTTTAATTCAGAATATACAGGAACAGCATTAACATACGATGTAGTTGTATCTGTATCTGCGGAACTATAAACTTTAAACCACCCATTTATAGAATGTTTATCTTTAGTTAGTGAGTTCTTATCAAAAAAAATATCATCTGTTAATTTTTCCAATTTCTTGTC
>CALUQL010000028.1 GCA_944322895.1 Candidatus Gastranaerophilales bacterium | reverse complement strand
ACTGAGCCAACAAAGCCAACTGAGCCAACAAAGCCAACTGAGCCGACTCAACCAACTGAGCCGACAAAGCCAACTGAACCAACAAAGCCAACTGAGCCAACAACTCCAACGGATCCTACTTGTCCGACTATTCCAACAGAAGAACCAACTGATGAAACAGAACCAACTCTTCCAACAGATATTCCGACAGATATTCCAACAGATCCGACTGATCCTACAATACCAACGGATCCAACACACGCAACTGATATACCACCTGTAGATCCAACAACAGATCCTACAAAAGATCCTACAGATGGAGCAACTGATATACCGCCTGTAGATCCAACAGGTTCAACAGATCCTACAAACCCAACAGATCCTACAAGTCCTACTGGATCAACAGATCCTACAAGTCCTACCGGATCAACAGACCCAACAACTCCAACAGATCCAACAGAAGGAACAGACTGTGATTCTCCTTCTGAGACAGACATCCCTACAGAAGAACAAGAACCGGATTTGCCGACTGAGCCAACTCAACCAACTCAACCAACTGAGCCGACTGAGCCAACTCAACCAACTCAACCAACTCAACCAACTCAGCCAACTCAACCAACTCAACCAACTCAGCCAACAGAGCCAACGCACCCAACAGAAAGAACAGACTGTGATTCTCCTTCTGACACAGATATTGCAACAGAAGAACAAGAACCGGATTTGCCAACTGAGCCAACTCAGCCAACTCAACAAACTGAGCCAACTCAACCAACTCAACCAACTGAGCCAACTCAGCCAACTCAACCGACTCAACCGACTCAACCAACTGAGCAAACTCAACCTACCGAAAGTACAAGCTGCGATTCACCTTCAGATTCAGACACAGTTGTAGAGGAACAAGCGCCTGATTTACTAAGTGCTGAGAATACAAGCGTTCAAACAGCATCTTCATCAAATTCGTTAGCAGGTAAATTTACATCATTCTTAGTAAATAAATTTGTTAATAAAAATGAGAAACCGGGTGGAATTTCATATAACGCATAATAAATTAATAAATAGAGAAAGTGACGATTTAAAATCGTCACTTTTTTATAAAAAAATTAATTTAATAATATCTAATTTACATTATCTTGTTTTTCAGATTGAAAGTTTTTTTTGAATTCATCAACAATTTCTCTCCAAGCTTCAACAACAACATCATCTTTGCTCAAAGCTTCTTGTGAAATACCTGCATGATGAATAAGCGGCAACAATTTTTCTTCACTTATTTTTATTGCTTTGTCTATATTATCATCAGTATCATTGCAAATAAAGAAACCATTACCATTAGCATCTTTTTCATAGCCAACAATAGTGATTTCATGTCCACCATCTACCTTATTATTAGAATCTAGATGTGTGTATCCGATTATTACATTTTGACCAAGCTCTAATGACTTCAAAATATGTTGTTTTGTTTCATTAGGTTGACAATTATAACCAATTAAATATCCATTTTCATCAAGATTTTGATACACAACAGATATTTTAGGCATTTCAAAAACAATTTCTTCTACAAAATTCTTTTCAAAATCCGTTAATCCACTTTTATCAGGATTAAATTTACCTGTTCTTTCGTCCGTAAGAGCATTATATGTATTTTGTGACCCCAAATTCAGCAATGCTGACTGGATCAAAACATCAATACAAGAGCGCTCATTGGGGTCTTTATATGATGTTTGTACCCTAGCTCTAACAATTGCATTTCTGTCGGGCTGAATATTTATAGTTAAATCATCCCAACTATTAATTTTACAATCTGTATTGAATTCTCTTAATTTCCAGAGACTTTCTGCAAAACCACCGGAAATATCTGAGGTTTTTATCTTTTTTTCAACACTATATTGATTACTTGATAAACCTTGCGCAAATCTTGCAAATTCAGCAGGTTTTCTACTTGCCAAATTAAATTCCATACTTGCAACTACGCAAGAAGATGAAACTACATTATATGCTTCTTGAGGAAATTCCTTTCCTGTTTCTTGCGATATTTCACTTGCAACATTTTGTGGAATATCACCGAATTTTTGAGTAATCGAATAAGGATTATCTAAAGCCTTTATTACTTCTGCTAAAATTAATTTTTCATCTAGACCTATAATTCTCGGTTCTGTCGCAATTTTATATAGATTTTCTAATACAGTTGAACCGTCATTCGAATTATTATCAGATAAAATACCATTATTTTGTAACTTAGACAAAATAGCAATTGATTCTTTATCTAGCTTTGAAGCAACTGTTTCCAATTGTTTCTGAGGAGAAGGCAATTGTTTTATATCCTTATTTACAACTGATTTCTTAGCTGTAAAAGAAGGATGATAAGCTTGCATATTTGCACAACTGGCTTTTTGTAATTCTTTTGGAATGCTGACATTCTGATTCTGAGTATTGTCAACATTCTTCTTTATATTTTTATTAAAAAATATAGGAGTTGTACTATTTATTTTAGAAATATTTAACATAGCAATACTATACCTTCTAATATTATAAAAAAAAATATAACAAAAAATTGCCAATAATGTCTCAAAATCACTATTGATTTATCTGTTTTGTAACAATATTATATTTGATTTTTACCTTCTTTTAAGCCTCTAGCTCTATCATAAAGTTCAATTTTCATTCCTAAAGAAGTTGCTTTATCGATTACATAGTTAACTAAATCTAAATAATAAGAGGAAATAGTACTACGATTTATTTTGTACCATACATCTTCTATATCAAGCGCAAGCCACTTTCCACCAACTTCCCTAACTGAATTTATCCAAGAATCTATTTCTTTTCTGTTGTCATTAACATTCGGAATTATTATATACTTGGAGGTCATTAACCCGAATCTATTAGTATTAGCTCCTGCATATTTTTTCATATTTTCTAGAACTTTTTTATATGCATTAACTTGTTTTATTTTTTTGTATGTTTTTTCACAACCAGAATCAATTGATATAACAACATTTAAAACACCTTTTTTTATGGCTTCTTCAATCGCTGGAGAAAATTTAATTCCTGAAGAATGAATTCTCATATTTTGAAATCCACTCTCTGTTAACAATTTAATTAAATCCTCAAATTCAGGAGCAATTGTAGGTTCTCCACCACCAAAAGAAACTTCACCACCCGGGCGTAATATTTTCTTTTCAATCATTTCTTTAATTATCGGAACAGAATTATAAGGTTTTATTTTATCGAATAATTTCTTATTCTGAACTTCATAACAATAAGTACATTTACTATTACATTGAACCCAATAATTAAATTGCAAGAAATTTATATAATCTTCATCATCCCATTCTTTTTCTTCAAGAAAAACGCAACCAACACAATTCGGCATTAAATTACCATTTCTATGTGCCTCTCTGTATCTTCTCTTTTGCTCAAAAAGAGACTCCCAATCTATAGGTTCTCCTGCATACTCTTGTTTTAATGTTATCTTTCCGCCACCTTTATGACAAGTAAAACAACAAGTTTCAAGCCTTGTATGCTCAAAATCCATTCCATGTTCAATATATCTGCAACTTAAATATTTCAATTAGTATTCCAATCTCTACTCACTATAATCAGGTTAACATCTATAAATATTATAGTCAAGAATACTAAAAACAGTAATATTTGTTGTTTTTGAAATTTATTATATGTATAATACTTTTGAGTGAGTTTAATATAGGATAGTGTTTTGAAATATACAAGTTGCATACATTTGGAGCACGGAATAACCTTTTTTTCTAATTCTGTACAAATATGTTGTATTAGTTCTCATTGTGGTGGCGGTAATATTATAGAGATTAATAATTATAAAGGAGAGCTAATAAACTGGGATGACTTTTTTACAAAGCGTAACCAGTTGAGAGAAGGAGCAAGAAACGGACATGCTCCACAAAAATGTGAAGGCTGTTATTATTTAAAAGAACAAGACTGGAACACTGATAATTATATTGATGAAGTTTTAATTGGTCACTTTACACATTGTAATTGTAATTGTATATATTGTTATACAGAAAAAGATAAAAAATTTTTTAATGCGAATAAGACCTATAACATATATCCGGTTATTAAAGATATGATTGAGAAAGGAATTCTTTCAAAAAAAGCAACAATTACTTTTGGGGGAGGAGAACCTACTATTCTTCAGGAATTCGAGGAACTGGTATATCTATTGTTAGATTATGATGTATATAACATAAGAATTCACTCAGATGGAATAAAATATTCACCAGCAATTGAAAAAGGCCTCAAACTTGGCAAGATTACATTAATAACATCTGTTGATTCAAGTTCAAAGAAGATATATGAAGAAATAAAGCAAGTCCCTTGCTATGACAAGGTATGGAATAATTTAGAACAATATGCAAAAGCAAAGAACGGTCTAATTCGAACAAAATATGTTTTAATCCCTGGGATAAATGACAGCCTTACAGAAGTAAAAAACTGGCTTCAAAAAACATACGAAGTTGGTATTAAACATATTGCTTTCGACATAGAGGATAATTGGTTTAAAGCAAGACGTGATAATATTCCTCAGTATATTTATGTTATTTTCGATTTTGTATCTGAATGCTATAAACAATATAAAATCGAAAGCTGTGAATTATATGAAAGAGCTTATAATTTAAAAGTAGATAGAGAGAATAGATTGAAAGTATAATTCATCTTTCTTTGGAGGAAATTCTTTCTATGTTAAATTTTTTAAAACAAATAAACAAACAACAAAATGCAAATAATCATAAGCATTGTAGGTACATAAATGAAGCTTTGATATTTGATTATAAAAATAGTGTAAAATTATGTCCTTATTCTGATTTTGGAACAATTATTCCAAATTATAACGGTATTTGGTTTGATATTGAAAAACTAAAAAAGATTAAATCAGAGTCTATAAATATTATTAATTCAATAGATTGTCCTAACACTTGCAATACTTGTGAGTATTTTTCAGAAAATAAAAAACATGAAAATAATAGAATCAAATATTTATATTTATCAAATTGGAAAAATTGCTACTTAAATTGTTCTTATTGTGATTTTCCAAAAGAGGAAGACTTAATAAAGGCTTCTCATTATGATGTTTTTCAATCTATAAAACAATTAATTGATAGTCAACTTATTGATACTAATACTACTATCATATTTGATTGCGGAGATGCTACAATTCATCCTGAATTTGATAAAATTTTATATTATTTTATCAATTACGAAATGAAAAAGATTATTATAAATACACCAGCTATGAGATATTGTGAGTCTATTTCTGAAGCAATAGCGAAAAATGTAGCAGAAGTTATAATTCCTCTTGATTCAGGATGTCCTTATATATATGAAAAAATAAAAGGTTCAAATAAATTCGATATAGTTATAAATAATCTAAAAAGATATCTTGCTTTTGAAGAACCTTCAGAAAAAAGAGTAATACTAAAATATACAATATTAAAAGGAATAAATGATAACCAAAAAGAAATCTTAGATTGGTTTATGTTAGCAAGAGATTTAGGAATAAAAAGACTAACTATTGATATTGATAAAAAATGGTATAATCAAATTAAGAATTCTATTCCGCAATATTTAAAAGAACTTGTTATTTTTATAAACAAGATATCACAATATAATGAGATTGAAATAGATTTTTGTGATAGAACAAGTTTTATATATAACACAATAAATAAAAAGCAATAAAAAATAACTGGTGTACTAATGTTCATATATAATGAAAAATATGTAAGTAAAAAAGAAGGTCATTATTATAGTTGTCCTTGGATTGAACATGGTCTGGTTTTCTTTCAATATAAACTAACAATGTGTTGTTATTGTGGTCATGAAGGCGGTGGACACACTTTAATCAGAGATAACTTTGTTGGTCAGCCAATTAACTGGGACAGAATTTTCAAAGTTAAAGAAATATTCAGAAGATTTCATAAAAAAGGGAAAATAAACGCTAGCTGTATAGGTTGCCCTTTTCTGAAAGAAGATAAATGGGACAATGAAAATTACATAAATAACCTTTATATAAGCCATTGGACAAATTGTAATTCAAAGTGCATATATTGTTATGCAACAAATAATCCTAAAGATTTTAAAGTAGACAAATTATATAATGTACTTCCATACGTTAAAGATATGTTTGAAAAAGGCATATTAAGAGCGGGAGGAATTATATCTTTTGGTGGGGGGGAACCTACTTTATTGGATGAATTTGAAGATCTTGTAAACTTTTTCTTGGATAATTATTTTTGGGGAATTAGAGTTCATACTTCAGGAATAAAATATAGTCCGGCACTGGCAAGAGCTATAAATGAAATAAGAGGATACGTTGTCGTTTCTGTAGATTCAGGTTCAAAAAAAACATTTGAGAAAATAAAACAAGTTCCTTGTTATGATAAAGTTAGAGAAACAATAAGAAAATATGCACTCCAAACAACATTTTTAGGACGATATCTTGTAAGTGCTAAATATATAATTATACCGGGAATAAATGACTCAATTGAAGAAATAGAGAAATGGATGATTGCAAATTACAATGCAGGTTTATACACCACTGTTTTAGATATTGAAGAAAATTGGTACCTAAAAAATAAAGATAATATTCCAAAACATATTTTTGATTTAATAAAATATGCTGAGAAAAGAGCAAAACAGCTTAACACAAATTTTGAGCTTTACGAAAGACTTCAAAACATGCTTGATAATGAAAAAAACAAAAAGAAGTCACTATTAACCATATTCAAGTAAAAACTATTTTATAATAGCTTGCACTTCTTTGAATTTTGGATGTTTAGACGTTTCAAGAAGTTCAAAAATTACCATTTCAGTAGTAACAACCTGAGCCCCCATATGCACTAATCTTTTTAATGCCCATTCCTTATTTTTTTCAGACCTTGAACCACAAGAATTTTCGACTACAAATACTTCATAACCTTGATTTAACAAATCTGTTGCCGTTTGAAGTACACAAATATGTGTTTCAATACCCAAAATAATTATCTGTTTTTTATTTAATTCTTTTAATTTAGATTGAAGAATTTCTTCTTTTAATGCACTAAAGCTAGTTTTTTCTATATATTCAGCATTTTGGACTGCATTTTTAATTTCAGGAATTGTAGTACCTAAACCTTTTGGATACTGTTCAGTAATAATCGTTGGTATATTTAAAATACCGGCAGCTTTTGCCACCTTTACAGCTTCAGATGAGACCGTCCTATCTTCTAACATATTCACGAGCTTTTCTTGTACATCTATAATAAGTACAATTGAATTATCAAATTTTATAGTATTCATATATTTCCTTTATCTATTTAATATTTTGAAATTTCTTCAAAGTATCTTTCAAGTGCCTTATAGCCTGAATATATTTCACTAGATAAACTTACATACCTTGAAGCAACCAAATATTTAAGTTCTTTAGCTCTTATTTGAATAATTTCATCAGCATCGGCTTTTAAGTTTTTTTCTAATGACATAGACCATCTTTTTAGGAAAGATAATTCTTCATTTATTTGCTTTATTGTCGCAAACTCAAGAGGATTAAAATCATACTTAGCAAGTAAAGCTTTTTCCTTATTACTAATACGAGGTAGAACGACAGGAGCACCATATACTTTTTTTATAACCATATAATTATCAGCCGTTCTTCTGTGAGAATCAGGAACTTCACCTCTAGCAAGCATTGCAGACATACTTAATGAACTAAACTTATCATCATCACAAGACAATGAACTTAAATTTGTACTTTCTAAGAACAACTTATTATTTTTATTTATAACAGAAGTATTAATTTCCCCATCTCCATAATCGAATAATTAACGAATAATAATATAATAATAGTTCTTCAATAAATTTTTGTCATGAGATTTTTTATATATATTAAGATTTTTTGTCAAATTTTTTACAAATTAAAATTGAATTTATTAGATATTTTTTTTAGATTATAATTAAAGTATGTTTAAGTATGATGTAATAGTAGTAGGTGCTGGACACGCAGGATGTGAAGCGGCAATGGCAACAGCAAAGCTTGGTGCAAAAACTTTGCTTGCATCTTTAAATTTGGATAACATTGCTTTAATGCCTTGCAACCCTGCAATAGGTGGACCTGCAAAATCTTGTTTAGTGAGAGAAATTGATGCTCTTGGCGGAATAATGGCAATTGCAACTGATGCTACTTATATGCAGTTAAAAACATTGAATTCTTCAAAAGGACCAGCCGTTAGAGCACTAAGAGCTCAATCAGATAAAAAAGAATATATGCGTTTTGTAAGAAGTTTACTTGAAAGTGAAAGTAATCTATCTTTAAAACAATGTACAATGTCTGAACTTTTAGTTGAAAATGATCAAGTAAAAGGACTAAAGGACGAATTTGGGCAGGAATATTATGCACCTGTTGTAATTCTAACAACTGGAACATCATTAGAAGCAAGAATATGGGTCGGTCTTCAATATTTAGAATTCGGTAGACTCGGTGAAGCAAGTGCAAAAGGACTTTCTCCATCACTAAAAAAACTTGGATTTAAAATCGGACGTCTAAAAACAGGAACGCCTGCAAGAGTTGATGCAAGAACTATTGATTTTTCACAAATGATTGAATAACCGGGAGACAAAAATCCGTCATTTTTCTCTTTTCTTCCAAATAGACCGATTAGAGAACAATATCCTTGTTATTTAACTAGAACAACATCAAAAACTCATGAAATTATAAAAAATAATTTGGATAAATCACCGTTATATTCGGGATTAATTCATGGAATCGGTCCAAGATATTGTCCTTCTATAGAAGATAAAGTTATAAGATTTGCACATAATCCGTCTCATCATATTTTTATTGAACCTGAAGGTAAAAATACTTATGAAATGTATGTCCAAGGTTTTTCTACCAGCCTTCCTGCATCTGTACAAATTCAAATGCTACAATCCTTGCCTGGATTAGAAAATGTACACGTTATGAAACCTGCATACGCTGTAGAATATGATTATTTGCCTGCAGTTCAACTTACACATTCTCTTATGACAAAAAAAGTTAAAGGACTATTTTGTGCAGGGCAAATAAATGGAACATCAGGTTATGAAGAAGCTGCTGCTCAAGGATTATTAGCCGGTATTAATGCCATAAAATATCTTCAAAATAAAGAAATGATAACTCTTTCAAGAGAATCATCATATCTTGGAACATTAGTTGATGATTTGGTTACAAAAGATATTGATGAACCATATAGAATGTTGACTTCAAGATCTGAATACAGATTACTTTTAAGGCAAGATAATGCTGATGAAAGATTGACCAAAATAGGATATGAATCAGGTTTGATTGATGAACAAAGATATCAAGCTTTCTTAAAGAAACAAGAAACTATTGAGAATGAAATCATAAGATTAATGTCTGAAAAAATTTCACCATCTGAAAAAGTAAACTCTGTTCTTTCAAAATACGGAGAACATATTGATAAGGGAATGAAACTTGCAGAATTAATTAAAAGACCAAATGTTACATATGAAACTTTAATTGAAGCTGATGAAAACACTCGAAAATTAGCATTGACTCGCGATATATATGAACAAGTTGAAGTAAAAATTAAATATGAAGGATATATAAAACGTCAAATTCAACAAGTAAATTTGTCAGATAAACTTGAAAAAATAAGAATTCCATCTGATATTGACTATAGTAAAATTCAACATATTTCTACTGAAACAAGAGATAAACTTGCTAAAATAAGACCAATTACGCTAGGTCAAGCTTCAAGAATCGGTGGTGTTAAGCCTGCTGATATTTCTGTTTTGATGGTTATGATTGAAACACATCAATTAAAAACAAAATAATTTTATTCATTATCATCGGAAATTGGTCGACCAAAAAGTACTTTGCCCAGCCCTCTTTTTTTCTTTAGAGTATTCTTTATGCCATTTGATATTTCATTGACATTTTTAGCCATTGCATTTGTCTCACATAAAACAGAATTGACTATGGGCATTGTTTTCGTATCTATTTCTACAGTTATTTCATTTATATTTTCTGTTAATTTTAATATATTTTGAGTTGTTTCTTCTATATTATTAATAGAGTTTTTCATTGTTTCTTCATCCAAACTCTTATTTAAACTTGCAGACATTTTTTCTAAATTTGTAGTAGTCTTTGCAAGATTATCGGCTGCTAAGTTTATATCACCTCTAATTTCAGTAATTATTTCATTAACCTGAAAAAAAATATCTCCCAAATTTTTCACAGTGACATTAGCTGTTTCCATTAAATTTGTAGCATCATCGATTATAACGTCAAATCCATCATCTCCAAAGGAGTCATTAATTAAACTGTTCAAATCTCTTGTTGAGGTACCCTTTATTATTTGTCGATTTGAAATTCTTTTAACTGATGGTTCTTCAGGCACGATAATATTTATGTAAGCAGCTGTTTTGGTTCTTTTTATTTTAGCGGTTATATTTGCAGGCAAGTTGATATTATATGGAAATAACCTCATTTCAATGAAGGTATTCTGATAATCTCTATCAGGATATATTTTTACAGTTCTACCAACCTTAAATCCTTTATAGTATACATTCATTTGCTTTTCTATTGGTTCAAGCTCATCAAATTTAACTATCACACTGACATGTGTATACTTATTGTATAAAAGATATCCGATTAAACAAAATGTTAAAATTACTATTATTGTATATATCTTATTCATAATAAAATAAAACTAAATTATTACATTTATAACAATAACCCAATTGTATATTTATATCTTACCCAATCGGAATTTAATCAATCTGTTTATAAAATTTTGAGGTAACTTTGAAACAAAATCAGCTAAAACAGCTTGTACTCCAACATTGTACGTTGATTTTGGATTTTTTGAATTTATAATTTGTATAATCTTATCTACAACAACATATATTTCAATACCTTTATTATTATTTTCCAAGGCATTTTTTTCCAAAAAAATTAATTCTTTTAAATATTTCTCTTTAGCAATTTCATTAGTATTTTCAAAAGATTCTCTTGTTGATTTAACTGATTTATTCCAAATCGGAGTTTTAATTGCCGCAGGTTTTACAGATATTACTTTTATATTATTTTTATTTTCTACAGCAAAACTGTTAAATAAAATATCCATAGCTCTTTTTGAAGCACAATAAGGTGATATATATGGGAATATACCTGTTGAAGCCATAGAGCTTATATTTATTATTCGTCCGTTATTTAATAAAGGAAGAAATTTTTGAACAACCAATAAAGCACCAAAAGTATTAATATCAAATTGTTCTTTTAATTTTTTTATATCAAGAAATTCAACAGGTCCTGCAACAACAATACCGGCATTATTTATTAACACATCTATTTTATCTGTATTTTTCATTACAAACCAAAAAGCTTTATCAATACTGGATTGATTTGCAACATCTAAATATACACCTTGTATATTTTTACTAAGCTTTTCAATTTCAATTTTATCAACTTTTCTTCTTATACCGGCAAATACTTTATGACCTTCTTTTGCAAGCCTTATAGCTGTTTCTCTACCAATACCGGAAGATGCTCCGGTTATTAAAATTGTTTTTATTTTTTTATTCATAACAAGTAATTTTTATCACAAACTTTTGATATAATCAAACTATGAATTTGAAAAATAATATAGATAATGGAAAGAAAGGTGAAGATATTGCAAAAAAATATCTTCAAGATTTAGGTTATAAAATTATTGAAACAAATTGGCACTATTCTAAAAATGCTGAGATTGATATCATAGCTGAAGACAATAAAACTTTAGTTTTTGTTGAAGTTAAAACTAGAACTACTCTAAATTATGGACATCCCTTTGAATCAATTAATCAACGAAAGATAGAAAAAATAAATACAGCAATTACTGCTTATCTTCAACTAACTGAAAATAAATATCCTACTTACAGATTTGACGGCATAGCAATAATTGGGCTAAAAGACCCAACTATTGAGCACTTAAAAAATCTTGGTCAATTTTAAATCCAATCTGCAATATCATCTGAACACAATTTTTGCTCAAGTTCAGGACGTACGGAATCAAGAGTCATTTCAAATGTTATTGGTGTTATAGAAACTTTATTCCACCTTAAAGCATTTATATCAGAATCATCATTTTCACACTGTTTTATTAATTCACCAGCCATCCAGTAATAGACTTTACCTCTAGGGTCAACACGTTTATCATATTCATCGGTAAACATCTTACCGCCCAATCTAGTAATTGCGATACCTGCTAAGTCTTCGGGCATTAATCCCGGCACATTAACATTCAAAATTGTTTTAGGCGGAAATTTATAATCTTTTATTTTATGTACAAATTTAGCAACAAAAGTAGCTACATTTTTAAATAATTCAGGCTCTGAACTCATACTTGCAAGAGAAATTGCTATACTAGGATAGCCCATCATTGCTCCTTCCATGGCACAACTTACAGTACCTGAGTATAATATATCTGTCCCTAAATTTGGACCATGATTAATACCGGAAATAATTAAATCCGGTTTTTCATCGTCACTTAAAATTGCATTTATACCAATTTTTACACAATCACCAGGGGTTCCGCTTGTAATCCAAATTCTTTTAGCACCAAATTTAGATTCAAGTTCTTCAACTCTTATAGGCGTATGCAATGTTAAAGAATGACCGGCGGCACTTCTTTCTCTATCAGGAGCAATAACATATACTTCATGTTCTTTACTTAATGCAGTAGTTAAAGCTTTTATGCCTTCTGCCATTACACCATCATCATTTGATAATAAAATTTTCATATAAACCCCTTTTGCAACACTTATAAACTTTTTATTTTAACTTACCAATTATTAAATACCCTGTAGTATACATTTTTTATCAATATTATTTTCTATTTCAACTTCTTTTCTATTCTTTGGCATTACAAACACAATTGATTGATTTGAGATCTTTTTATCTGATTTCATAGCATCATAGAACTTTTCTTTGTCAGGAGTAAAATCCAAACTTGTTACTAAATCATATTCTTTTATTAGATATATTGCATCTTTATAATACTCCTCTGAAATTTTCCCAAGTGATAATGCTAAATCAAAGATTAATTTCATACCGATTGAAACGGCTTCACCATGTGTATATTTTTCATAATTAGTAATATTTTCAATTGCATGGGCATATGTATGTCCAAAATTTAATATTGCTCTTAAACCTTTTTCCTTTTCATCTTGATTTACTACAGCACTTTTTAATTTGCAGCATATTGTAATTAATTCTTTTAAAGCTTTAATATCTTTTTTACATATTTTTTCTTTATTTTCTTTTAAAAACTCATAAAAGTTATAATTTTCTTCAGCATTGCAAGTTTTTTCAATAAAAGCATACTTTATAACTTCACTTAACCCTGTTTTAAATTGTCTTTCATCCAATGTTTTAAGCACATTTGTATCAGATAAAACAAGTTTAGGTTGATAAAAAGCTCCAAGCATATTTTTACCAAGTTTATGGTTAACAGCAACTTTACCCCCAACAGAAGAATCAACCTGTGCTAATAATGTTGTAGGAATTTGTATAAAATCAATGCCACGTTGATATATTGCAGCAGCAAAACCTGCCATATCTCCGATTACGCCACCACCTAATGCAATTATTGCATCTTTTCTTTCTAATTTTATTTCTAATGCTTTATCTAAAATTTTATTTAGATAGTCCATTGATTTATATACTTCTCCATCTGGAAGTACAATAAATTCAGAGTTATCATTACTAAGATATTCGCCATAAAGATTAAAAATTTTATCATTAGTAACAACAAGAAACTTTTTAGCACTAGTATATTTTAAAATATATTCATAGGCTTTTTCCAGAATATTTTCTTCTATTATAATCGGATATGAACTTTCTTTTGTTGCTTTTATTCTAACATTTAATACTGTCATTTATTATTCCTATAATTTCATTTGCAATTTCAATCGGTGATTTATCATCTGTAACAATTATATATTGTGCTTTCTCATATTGAGAAATTCGTTCGTGAAGTATAGTTTTTATTTTATCTTTCATATTTTCAACATTTAAAAGAGGTCTTTCTTTATTATTCTTTATTCTTTCAAAAAGAATATCAGGACTAGCCTTAAGATAGAAAACAACTGATTTTTCTTTTAATAAAGATAAATTTTCGTCTGACTTAATAATGCCTCCACCGGTTGAAATAATTTGATTATTAAAGTTTAAGACATTTTTTAAAGTAGCAGTTTCTATTTCTCTAAAATAAGTTTCGCCTTTTTGAGCAAAAATTTGATTAATGGATGTTTTTTCAGATTTAATGATTTGTTCATCAGTATCAACGAAAGACATATTTAAGAGTTTTGCCAAAAGTTCTCCAATACATGTTTTTCCGGATCCCATCATTCCTATTAAAGAAATATTCATAAACTACCTCAGAGAAACAGTATCAATATAATTTTGATAGTTTATTTTCATTTCATCAATACTATCATGTGAAAATTTTTCAAGTATAGCATCAGCCAAAACGATAGCGACCATGGCTTCTGCAACTACAGCACAAGCAGCAACAGCACAAGTATCCGAACGTTCAAAATGAGCCTGAACTACTTCTTTCTTATCAATAGCAATAGAATTTAAAGGTTTTCGCATTGTAGGAATAGCCTTCATTGAAGCAGTAATAACAATATCTTCACCATTTGTTATACCAGACTCAACACCGCCTGCATTATTTGTTTTTCTTACATATTGCCCATTCTCAATAAAAATTTCATCATGAGTTTTGGAACCTAAAGTTTCAGCAACTTCAGAACCAAGACCTATTTCAACAGATTTTACAGCTTGAATACTCATGACAGCTTGCGCTAATAAACCATCAATTCTTCTATCCCAATGAACATGGGAACCTAATCCCACAGGAACATTTTTGAATACAATCTTAAAACTTCCGCCTAAAGTATCTCCTTCAGCTTTTGCTTTATCAATTTCAATCTTCATTTTTTCATAAGCAACTTTATCTGAAGTTCTTAAATCAGAAGATTCAATATCATTTTTAACCTGAAAAATATCATTAGGAATTTCAGCTTTAACAGAACCAATTTGTGTTACACAAGATAAACCTTCAATATTGAATTCTTTTAAAATACTTTTAGCAACGGCACCAACAGCGACTCTTGTAGTTGTTTCTCTTGCACTTGAGCGTTCTAAAATATTTCTGATATCTTTATGGTTATATTTCAAAGCACCGGCTAAATCAGCGTGACCGGGTCTTACATTTATAATTTTTTTTGATTCAATAAGGTTCAAATTTTCATCGGTATTATCTACAACTTGACTATTCATGGGAATAATCCAGTTTGTCCAGTCTTTATTTTCAATTTCTAAACAAATCGGACTACCTATAGATTTGCCATGTCTTACCCCTGATAGAATTTTTACTGTATCTTTTTCAATAAGCATTCTACCACCACGCCCATAACCAACTTGCCTTCTTGCTAGTTCATCATTAATAAATTTATTTTCTATGGTTATACCGGACGGAACGCCCTCTATTATTGCATTTAAGCACTGACCATGGGATTCTCCGGATGTCAAAAATCTAAAAATCATATATAACCTTGTCTTTCTGCTTACATTATAGATTATATTTTTAAAATAAATAAGTTTGTTAACTTTGTAACTTTTAATAATTTTAAATTTACATGCTTGTAACAGAACAAAATTACACTCGTAACAGTATTCAGGTTAAAATCGAAATATAAAGGGTACATGCACCTGTCAAGCTTAATTTTATAAAAAGTGTCAAGAATACATTTGTAAAAGATTGTAAAAGTTATTTTCACCTCTTGTATGTAGGGGCATGGTCATTTGTAAAATTTAATTAAAAAATATTACCTTGTAAGGTTAGTCAATAAGTTTTACTATTTAGAAACAAAGAGAAAACAGCTTGCGGAAGGAGTGATGGCTAAGCTTTCTTATTGGGAGAGAGTGTTGATTTGGGAATATTTAGGTTAGACATTAATAGAAAAATGATTTTAATCGAGCGAGATTGGGGATTTATTAAAAAAGTTCTGTGAACAGAACTTTTTTTTATTTGTGAATTGTACTAAAATAATCAAAGTTAAGGGATTTAAACATGAAGAGAGCAATTGTTATAGTAATTGATTCAATGGGTTGCGGGGCTATGCCTGATTGCCGAGAATATTCGGATATTCCGGAATGTAATACATTATGTAATGTAGCAAAAGCAGTTGGCGGCTTAAATGTACCAAATTTTTACAAAATGGGACTTGGCAATTTAGGCGAAGTTTTGGGTGTTTCAGCCAATTCTGATTCAATAGCAGAATATGGAATAATGAAAGAAAAATCAAAAGGAAAAGACACAACAACCGGGCACTGGGAAATGATGGGGCTTGTTCTTGATAATCCATTCAAAGTTTATCCAAACGGATTTCCTGAAGAACTTATAAAAATGTTTATAGAAAAAACAAAATGCGGAGGTATTTTAGCAAACTTTCCTGCATCAGGAACAAAAGTGATTGAAGACTATCATGAAGAACACTCTAAAACAAAATTTCCTATTATTTACACAAGTGCAGACAGCGTTTTTCAAATTGCAGTTGATATTGATGTAATACCTTTAGAAACTTTATACGATTATTGTAAAATTGCAAGAGAACTTTTAACCGATGAATATAATGTTTCAAGAGTTATAGCAAGACCATATAGAATGATAGACGGAAAACCGACTCGAATCGGCGGACTAAGACGTGATTATTCTGTTGAACCTTTCAAAGATTCAACTTGCGATATTATATTAAAAAATAACGGAATAGTACTTGGCATAGGAAAAATAGAAGATATTTTCGTAGGCAAAGGCATTTCTCATGCTATTCATACAGGCGGAAATACAGAAGGACTTGAAATAACACTAAAAGCAGTTAGAAATGAACTAAACCTTGATGAGTTAAAGTGTAAAAAATACAACATTGAAAAATATGATAAGCAGTTCATTTTTACAAATCTTGTAGATACGGATATGCTCTATGGCCACAGAAATAATGCGCAAGGCTATGCAAAAGCAATAGAAGAAATAGATTCATACTTACCCAAAATAATGGATGCCATGACAGAAGAAGATCTTCTTATAATAACGGCAGACCATGGCTGCGATCCTACGGTTCCGGGCACTGACCATACAAGAGAACAAGTACCAATTATTATTTATTCAAAAAATGGAAAAAAAGGTAAATTACCTGAAATTAATTCTTTTGAATACGTATCAAAACGAGTTCTGGATTGGATTCTGTAAATAACATGAAACAAAACCTAAAAAAAATTCTGTGTTTTGGTGACAGTAATACGTACGGTTTCAATCCGATAAACGCACAAAGATATAATAAAGATACAAGATGGACTGGCATTCTACAAACTTCATTAAAAGATAAATATGACATTATTGAAGCAGGATGCAATAATAGGACTTGCTTTATGGATAATCCTGAAGGAGAAGAACTTACAGGATATAAAGCAATAAAAAAATATTTAAGTAAAGATACGGATATTCTTATTCTTGCATTAGGTATAAATGATTTACAAAAAATCTATCATCATAATGAAGAAGCAATTAAAAACGGTATTGCTAAAATAATTGATATAGCAAACGATATAAATAAAAATGTTCATATTATAATACTTGTCCCATCAATAATAACGGCAGATATTTACAATGGATTTTTCTGCCAACTTTTTGATGAACAATCAATAGAAGAACCAAAAAATCTAAATAATATTTATCAAAATATTGCGAAAGAAAAAAATTGTACAATTATTAATCTTAACGATTTTGTTAATGTATCTTCTATAGACGGAATACATTATGATGAGAATGCACATAAAACTATAGCTAAAATTTTACAAGATTACTTTCTTAACTTGACTTAACATTGCCCTTGTACTTTAATTTATAATTAACTCAGCAGGTAGGAAATTATGAATTTAGTCGAAAAAATCAATAAATTAAAGAAAGAAAAGAATGCAATTATTCTTACGCATTGTTACCAAAATATAGAAATAGATGAAGTTTCTGATTATGTTGGTGATTCATTATACCTAAGCAGAGCAGCCGCAAAAACAGATGCCGATATAATTTTATTTGCCGGCGTATACTTTATGGCCCAAAGTGCCAAAATACTTTCACCTGAAAAAAAAGTATTGATTCCGGATATTACATCCGGCTGTCATATGGCAGATATGATAGATGTAGAAAATTTAAGACTATTTAAGAAAAAATATCCGAATATTCCTGTTGTATGCTATATAAATTCAACAGCAGAAGTAAAAGCAGAATGTGATGTATGTTGTACAAGCTCTAATGCTGTAGATATAGTTAAAAATTTAAATGTGCCAAAGGTTTTATTTGCCCCAGATACATATCTTGGAAAATGGATAGGTCAGAAATTAAAAGATGTTGAGGTTATAACATTCAACGGTTTTTGCCCTGTACATTTAAGAATAAGACCGGAAGATATAAAGGAAGCAAGAAGAAACTATCCTGAAGCATTGATACTTGCACATCCTGAATGCCATTATGAAGTTTCTAAACTAGCTGATTTTGTTGGTTCTACAAAGGAAATTATGGAATTTTCTCAAAAATGTGATAAAAAACAATTTGTAATTGCAACAGAAAAAGGCGTTGTAGAAAGATTAAACAGAGACAGCAAATTAAACAACTGGGGTAAAGAATTTATTCTAATTAATGAAAATATAATATGTCATAGTATGAAATATAATACTTTAGAAAAAATCTATGACACATTATTAAACGAAACAAATGAAATCACATTAGATAGAAATATAATCGAAAAAGCAAGATTAAGTATAGATAGAATGCTTAATTTAAATAAATAAAAATTGCTATTTTAAAATTTAATTTTAATGATATAATTGAGATGTTATAAAAAAATAACACAGTTAAACAAAAAGGAGAAAATAATGAAAGTTACAGTTAATGACAGTTGTATAGCTTGTGGCGCATGCGAATCAGTATGTGATGCAGTATTTTCAGTAGAAGATAAAGCAGTTGTAAATGAAGGCGCTGTTGCAGGAAACGAAGATTGCGTAAAAGAAGCTGCTGATTGCTGCCCAGTAAACGCTATTGAAGTTGAATAATATAAACTTTTGACAAAGTAAAAGAGAGTGAATTAATTCACTCTCTTTTTTATTATTTCTAAGTTAACAATAAAAAGAAGCTATTTCTAGCTTCAAAAGTATGGTCATATTTAAGTTAAGAGATATGATTGAGAGTTGCATTTATACAATGTTTATTTTTCAACTGTTGAATATTCAACAAGTTTAGACTAAAAAAATTTTGTTGTCAAGTTAAAGTTTTAAATTAAACGTATTTACTAAATCATCACCCATTTTAAATAATTCTTTTGTTATTTCTCTAATTTTTTCTGTATCAACAATTTGCTTATTCAATATTTCTTTTTTAAACACAGAATGCATTCTTTTATATAATTCTTCTCCTTTAGGAGTTATATAAACAGACAAAACAACTTGTCTTTTACCCTTAATTTTTTTTTCTCTTATTATCAACCCTAAATCTTCCAGTTTTGTTAAAAGTTTACACAAATATGAACGCTGCATACAAACTTTTTTTGCAATTTCCATCTGTATACAACCGGGGTAAAAGAATACCGTATCTAAAATAATATGTTCTTCATAACCAATAGGGAAATTATAATCTTTTATTATTTTTCTAACATATTCTTTACTCGCACGGCTAATATATTCAGCCGCAAATACTATGGAATTTGTATAAGGAATACGGGGTTCATCATTCATACTTTACATATTAACATAAATTTTACAAAAAAAGACACCTAAAAAGTGTCTTTTATATTTACCAAGAGCCGCCGCCACCGCCGCCGCCGCCACGGCCGGAGAATCCGCCTCCACTAAATCCTCTGCCACCTCCACCTGAACCAGAAGAACGACTTATACCACCATTTTCAACAGATGGTGCCGTTGCTTTTTCCATCGTAGAAACGAACGTAGAAAATGTTCTACCTGACATTTTTCCTTTATACCAATTTGGCTGTGTATATAATGATAAACTTTCTAACACTGGCAAGATTTTATCAGATATATCAAGAACATAAGCAAATGGAAGTATATCTGATGCATAATTTCTATTTTCTGCAATTAAAGATTCTAATCTTCTTTTTTCAGCAACCTCTAAAAACTTTTTAAAGCCTTCAATATGACCTAAAAGCATTCTACCTTGTTTATTTCTTTTTGGCATGTTAATCAAACAAAAAATCGAAACAATAATGCAAATGAAAGAATATACCAAAATTGGAATATTTTCAATTACGGAATTATATACTTTTGTTAAAATTATTAAAGTAGGAATACCCATAAACATACTGCCCCAAATGGTAATAAAAATTCCTTTTGAAATTTTGGCTGCACCGGACTCATTAGATTTCATCATTCCGTATACAACAGAAAAGACAACAAGTGCTCCAACTATAGGAAATAATAATAGAAACGCGTCTGGTGAAAAGAACAATGAAAATGAATAATCCCCTAAGACATATAGTATACTTAGTAATATTCCCAATATACATATGAAAAGAAGAACCATTTTTTCAGGACTGTTTGCATTCTTATCAAAAATAAATTTTCTAATATTATTCAAAGATGCAATTATAGATTCACAGTTACGATAGAAACTTCTTGAAAACTGCAAATCTTCTGCTGTAACAATATCAGAAGTTTTGAATAAAACAGACATCAATCTTCTCTCACAGGAATTTTTTCCATCGTAATCTTTAAGTTTATGCAGACTATAACTAACCCCATCATCTTCGATTTCCAAATACCCTTTATTTGCCAAATACATAATTAAAGATACTATTTCTTTCTGTGAAGCAACTCCTTTATATTCAACACCAACTTCGGCACTATTTCTATTCTTTGGCGGATAAAAATTAACTACCGGTATAACTTTTTCATCTCGTCCAAAAATAAACCACATAATGAAAGCAATTAAAGTAAGAACCGATACTAATACATATATAAAATCTTTATCCAAAAACTTTACATCAGGCACAAAATAGTTATTTGGAAGTAAAATACGTACTGTTAGTCCTTCATTTGGAGCCAGCCGCCTTGTAACCTTACCCACAATCGTACTGTCATTTGATATTGCATACTTCAAATAATCAGGATCGTATCCACTTGTGTCAATCTTACCAAGAGAGAATCCTGTTGTTTTTGATAATCCGCTATATGGGGTCGGCAAAACAATTCTAAACTGCACATCATTAATGTATGTATTCCATTGTGTGCCAATGATATTAAAATAAAATTCATCAGCATTTTGAATCTTATCATTTCCCAAAGAATAAGTATATTTTATCTGGTAGTTTTTCTGTCCGTTTACCAATTTATGCGGATCACCAATTTTAAAAGTAGTCGATTTGTTATCTTTATGTATTGAAAATGCTTCATTAACTTCAACATCATATATATTTGCTTTTAATTGACTTTTCTTACCATTTTCATAATATAGTGTTGTTTTTGTTGGTATATTTCTAAAAATTCCGTGGGACGGGTTTGTAAAAAACACTCCAATATTTTCGGTAATCAACACATCTCGATTTTTTTGAACTTTCAAATCTACATAATAATTTGTTATGTAAAAGTTCTCGGCAAATGCAGAAAGCGAAAAAACTGCACTAATAATAAATGCGAAAAAAAGTAAAATAATCTTTTTCATTCAATATATCCTTTAACCTAGAAACAAAATATATTATATCAGATATTCGAATATATATATAAGTCAAGTTAAAATGTTAAATAAAATTATTATATTATCCTTTATAGCTTTTTAGTGTAGAATAATAAAAAAGAGGTGATAGCCGTGTTAAACATTGCAAAAATTTATGATGCTTCTAAAGTAT
>CALUQL010000027.1 GCA_944322895.1 Candidatus Gastranaerophilales bacterium | reverse complement strand
CCTCGTATACCGTTTATTGTAATAACTTTAAAATTTTTATTCATTTATTTTTCCTTCGGATAAAACTTGAAAATCCCTTTCAGTTAGTATTATAACACCTAAAGCAGAAGCTTTGTCAAATTTTGAACCGGGGTTGTCTCCTGCTAATACATATGATGTTTTTTTGCTTACACTTGATGAAGTTTTTCCTCCAAGTTTTTTTATTTGTTCTTCAAAAAAGCTTCTTGGTTTTGATAATGTGCCTGTTATAACGAATGTTTTTCCTTCAAAAATATTTGAAATTTTTTCAAAAGCACTGCCCTGCGGTTTTACACCATATTCTTCAAGCTTTTCCAGTACAATTTTGTTATTTTCATCGTTAAAAAATTCTACGATACTTTTTGCTACTTTATCTCCTATTCCGTCAATTTGGATTAAGTTTTCTGTCTTAGCATTCTTTATATCTTCAAGAGTCGGAAATTCATTTGCAATTAAGTCGGCGGTTTCTTTCCCTATAAGTTTAATGCTTAATGCAGTTAGAAATTTTGTCATAGTTGGAGTTTTAGAGTTCTGTATTGCACTGTATAAATTATCTGCTGATTTTTCTTTGATTAAATCAAGTGTCATAAAATCATCTATTGTTAGTTTATATAAATCAGCGAAATCTTTAATTAGTCCTTTTTCCCATAACTTATCAACTATGGATGAACCAATTCCGTCTATATCCATTGCTTCTTTTGATGCCCAATATTCTATCTTACCTTTTATTTGAGATGGACATCCAAGCGTATTAGGACAATATAATACTACTTCTCCTTCTGGTTTTATTAATTTCGTTCCGCAAGCAGGACAATATTCTGGTGTTTTATATATTCCAAAATCTTCGTTTTCTCTTTTTCTTATTACTTTTGGAATAATTTCTGCTGCTTTTTTTATTAATACTTCATTACCTATGTTAATCTGCAAACGTTCAATTTCATCAAAATTATGAAGACTTGCACGTTTTACAATTGTACCCGCTAATTGAACCGGTTGAAGTAATGCTACAGGCGTAACTGCTCCGGTTTTCCCTACACTTAATTCAATTCCTTCTAATTTTGTCCAGACTTCTTCTGGTGGAAATTTAAATGCTGTTGCCCATTTCGGTGCTCGAGCTGTAAAACCAAGTTCATTTTGTTTTGAAATATCGTTGATTTTTATAACCATTCCATCTGTTGCATAGTCAAGATTAAATCTTTCTGTTGCCCATTTTTCGCATTGTTCTATTACCGGATTTATTCCTTTTACAAGTTTATGATTCTTGTTTACTTCAAATCCAAGCTCTGAAAGTAAGTCTAATGCTTGTTTATGTGTTTTAAATAGAGTTTTGTCTTCTGAAATTGCTGTATATGCAAAAAAGTGTAAATCTCTTTTTGCTGTAATTTTTGAATCTAATTGTCTTAGTGAACCGGCTGCAGCATTTCTTGGATTTGCAAATTCTTTTTGCCCGTTTCCTATATTTTCTTCATTTAATCTTTCAAATGAAGAAACAGGCATGTATACTTCTCCTCTTACTTCAAGATTTATAGGTTTAGTTAGTTTTTGAGGGATAGATTTTATTACTTTTATATTGTCTGTAATATTTTCTCCAACAATGCCGTTTCCTCTTGTTGCACCTATTTTTAATATTCCGTTTTCATATGATAATGCACAAGATAAACCGTCTATCTTTAATTCAACAACTAATTCTAAATCTGGTTCATTTTCGTATTCTTTTTTTACTCTGTCGTACCACTTTCTTAAATCTTCATAATTGTTGGAATTGTCTAAACTGTATAACCTGTATCTATGTTGTATTTCATTAAAGCCTTTTGCAGTTTTATCTCCGACTTTTTGTGTTGGGCTGTCTTCTGTTATTAATTCCGGAAATTCTTCTTCAAGTCGTTTTAATTCTCTATATAGCTCATCATATTCAAAATCAGTAATTTTAGGTGAGTCAAAAACATAATATGCTTCATTGTTTTCTCTTATTATTGCTTTTAATTCTTCAATTCTAGATTTTGCATCATCAAAAGTCATAAAACCTCAAATATTTATAAAATTTAATATAATAGTTATTATTAATTATTTCATTTTATAATAAAAATGATATGACAATTGTAAATTTTATTGAAAATTATAGGAAGAAAAAAAGAATATTATTTACTACGCCGTCTCATGGACAGGGTGATTTTGTTAATCCTGCTTCATTAAAATTATTGGGACACAAGTTTTTTACTTGCGATTATTCAGAAATAGAGGGATTTGATAATTTAGCAAATCCAATTGGTATTATAAGAACATCACAAGTAGAAGCTGCAAAAATTTATGGTGCAAAGTCTACTTTCTTTCTTACAAATGGTTCAACATCAGGTATTATTGCTTCAATGTTTGCAATTTTGAGTAAGTGTGATAAGGTTCTTATTGCAAGAAATTGTCATAAATCTGTATACAATGGATTAGTTTTGACAGGTGCAGTCCCATTATGGTTAATGCCTCAATATAATAAAGAGTGGGGAATATATGAAACAATTAGTTTAGACTTGTTGGAAGAAACACTTGCCAGAAACAAAGATATTAAAGCTTTTATAATGACTAATCCGTCTTATGAAGGTGTAATGTCAGATGTTTACCGTATTTCAAGTGTATGTAAAAAGTATAATGTTAAACTTATTGTTGATGAAGCGCATGGTGCATTATGGAATTATCATAAAGCTTTAGGTACTCCTGCGTTAATGCAAGGCGCCGATATTGTCGTACAATCTTTGCACAAGACAGCAGGGGCTTTAAATCCTGCTGCGTTATTGCATATTGGATTAGATTCAGATATTGAACCACAGAATATTCAAAAAGCTTTGAACCTTATTACAACGACATCTCCATCATATCCTATACTTGTAAATATAGAGTCTACTATTAATTATTTAAATTCCCAAAGTGGACAGTTGAAGTTACAAGAACTTGTCAAAAATGTTAATAGGACTATTAGATTCTTGAAATCTATTCCTAACCTAGAGGTATATTCTTATAACAATGATGTAACGAAAATATTGGTGAAAGTTACTAATATGTCAGGATATGAACTTTCTGATATATTGTTTGATCAATATAATATAGAAGATGAACTTGCAAATGAAAAATCTGTAATGCTTCTTACAGGACTTGGTACTACAAAGTCAAAACTGAAAAAGCTGGAAAAAGCATTATTTGATTTATGTGCAAAGAATATAAAAATCACGCCAACTGAAGAAAACGAAAATCCTATAATAAGTATAGAACCAAGAGTAAGATATACTCCGGCTCTTTTATGGGGAAAGCCTTCAAGAGAAGTGGATTTAAAATATTCTTTGGCAAGGGTTTCTATGGAATTAATTGCTGATTATCCGCCTGGAATACCTATTCTACTTCCCGGCGAAGTTATAAAGAAGGAACATATTGAGTATCTTAAAGACAGACAAAAAATAAAAGTTTTAATGTAGAGTTTAAAAATGTTTTTTGATTTTTTGAAAAGAAAGAAATATTTAGATTGTGATTGTATGAAACACTCTATACATTTCTTTTATGATGAAATAAGAGCTTGTTGTATAAACATTCCTGGACCTGTCTTTTATGAAAATTACAAAGGAGAAAATGTAGATTGGGACTTTGTATATAGAAAAAGAAAAGAGCTTGTAAAACAAATAAATTCTTCATTTTCAGGAAAAGAATATCCATCTTGCTGCGAAGGATGCTGTGAGAAAGATTCTAAGTTTAAATCCACTAAAGTTTCAAAATTTGAAAATAAAATAAATAAAATGTATTTTCATAATCATATGTCTTGCAATGCAAAATGTACTTATTGTACATATGGATATATCGAAAGAGGCTATAAATATAGAGTTTTACCATTGGTTAAATCATTAATTGATAGTGAAATATTATCAAGAAATGCACACATTTATATGAGTGGGGGGGAAATTACAATATCTCCGGAATTTGAAGAACTTTTATCTGTGCTTCTTCACTATATTTATAGTAAAGTAGAAATCCTTACCTCCGGCATAAAATATTGTAAATCTATTGAAGAAGCATTTATACAAGATAAATGTAAATTAGTTATTTCTTTAGATAGTGCAAATTCTGAAACATATAAGAAAATTAAACAAGTAGATTGTTTTGATAAAGTTCTCCAAAATATAAAGAATTATATAAAAGCATCAGAAAATGCAAAATCAAACATTACAATGAAATATATAATTGTTGATGGTGTTAACGATAATATTGAAGAAATAACTAATTTTATAAAACTTGTGAGTGAACTTGAAATAAAAGAAATCAGGCTGGATTTTGATTACGAAAAATATAAATTTACAAAAAATATAAAAGTTCCTAGTTACTATTTTGATTTATATAAAACCTTTAATGAAGTTTCAAAACAGTTTGGTTTGAATGTTCAAAAATGTGATCAGATAGAAGCAATATTGGAAAAAAGTCACTAATTATGATAAATATAATAACCGTTTTCTTTTTAATAATAAGAATAGTTTCAAATCCTATTGCGAATTTATTTCAGAAAAAACTTACAAATCAACTCTCGTCTTTTACTATAAATTTCTATACATATTTGATATTAAGTATTTTTTGTATTCCTTTTATTTGTTCATATGTAAAATTAGAATTTATTAATTCTAATTTTATTAGTTTGGTTTTATTAGCTGGTTTTATGTGTGCTTTAGGAACTGTTTGTACTATAAAGGCTGTAAATATTGGCGAGTTATCTGTATTAGGACCAATAAATGCCTATAAAAGTGTTATAGGTCTAATTGCAGCACTTATTTTTCTGAAAGAAATACCGTCCTTTGGGGCAATAACCGGTATGGTATTCATAATTATCGGAAGTAAATATATTTTTGATGCTGAAGAAAAAAAGTTTTCTATAAATTTTATAAAAAGAAGAGATATACAATTAAGATTTTTCTCTCTTATATTAACAGGTATAGAAGCTGCAATATTAAAAAAAATCATATTGATTTCTTCTGTAGAAATGTGTTTTATTTTTTGGTGTTTTATGGGGTTATTTTGGACCGGTATTTTTGTTATAATCGCCAAGAAAAACATACAATTGAAGTCTTATAATGTATTTTTTATTCTTTTATTAATAGCTTTTTGTTTAGGTCTGATGCAATTTTCTACAAACTTTGTTTTTGAAAGAATGAATGTAGGTTATGCTCTTGCTTTATTTCAGTTATCATCAATAATAACAGTGTTCTTAGGATATAAATTCTGTAAAGAAAAAAATATTTTAAGAAAATTGTTTGCAACATTAATAATGGTACTTGGATCAGTTTTAATTATTTTTTCATAAAAAAACGAGCCGATAGGCTCGTTTCTAGTGAAAAAATTTTTTACGCAACTTCTTCTTTTAAAATATTTTTCTTATTTTTTTCTTCAAGTTCTTCATTTAAAAACAAATTATTTTGACTTAAAGAATAATCTTCATTTGATACAAACATTTCTTCCAAGAAATTAGCAAATGCGCCTGAATAACTCATATCGTCAGCACCTAAAGCATATCTGGCATTTTGGACTGCTTCATCTTTTTTAAATCCTTGTCTGATAAATTTTTCAACTTCAGCGTTAAAATCCATTTGTGAAACTTCTTTTTCTTTTTCTTTAGAATTTTCAATTCCAGAACCACTGCTTACACCTAAAGCTCCAACAGAAGTACCTTGTTGTACTGAAATTTCATAGTTTATGTCACCCAAAATTTGGTTCATAAAAATTTCTTCACTTTCAAGAGCACCGTTTCCATTTGCATCTGCGATTTTTATTTCACCACCCATTCCGTCTGAGATAGTATATACAGCAATTGATCCTGTTCCTACGCTGTTATCGAAATTTCCTGCTTTATAATCAGAAATATATGTTGTTTTTTGGTAAGATACATTTACTTTTAAACCCATTGCTTCACAAGCTGATTTAAATTCACCTGCTTGTAATACACTTTTATTATCATTGTATAAATCTGCTATCATACTTTGTAGTTGGTAATCTTGTTCACAATCAAAACTGTCTATTATCTGTTGTTTTAAATCATCTGATAATGCATTGCCATAATCAGCAAAGTTTGCTTCTTTCCCTTCATTAATGTTTGTTGTTTTAATGCCGGCTTGGTGAAGTCTTTCTTCAAATTCTTTATAACTTATTCCTTGTCCGTTGACTGTTGTCATAATAATTCCCCTCTTAATAAATCTCCATAATTATATAAAGTTTTTTCTTGCACAAAAATTGCTATTAAAATAAAGATTATTTTCCTGAATAAAATATTGCCAAAAATCAATAAATATGAGATATTATGTACAATGAAAAATGTAAAAAAACAGAAGCTTTTACTTATTTTTCCTCCGCAATGGACACCTATTAGTCCCCATTTTGCTTTGCCATCATTACTTGGACAATTAAAATATTGTGGTTTTAATGCTGAGGCAATGGATTTAAATATTGATTTTTTTAATGACATTCTTACAAAAGAAAATATAGAAAATTCGATTAAGACCACAAAACAGCAGTTTGAATATCTACAAAAAAATCTATTGTCTGTATTTTCTCCGAAAAAAAAAGAGAATGATTATACAAAAGACGAACAAATGTTTTTGTATAAATACAATAGAATTAAAAATTACTTACAGAAAAATAGTAATTATTTCAATTTCATACCAGTGCTTATAGATGAAGCAAAGAATAATATAAAAAGTGAAAATTTCTACAATCCCAAATTGTTGGTTCAATCTATAAATATTATAGATAAGGCATTAGAAATAATTTCTTTACCATATACACCTACAAAAATAGAGTTTGAAGGTATTTCAAATCCATTTTTCAAATTTAATTATGAAACAATAAAATATTTTGTTTTAGATGATAAATCAAATATTTTTAAAAAATATTATGAAAAGAGGCTTGATGAAATAATAAAAAAGAATGCAGATTTTATTGCAGTTTCACTAAATTCTTCAAGTCAGATTGTACCCGGATTAACATTAACATATCTATTAAAACAGAGAACAAATGCACATATCAATATTGGTGGAAATTTTTTTGGAAGAATTGCAGATCAGCTAAAAAAACATAAAGATTTTTTTAGTATATTTGCAGATAGTGTTTCTATTGAAGAAGGAGAAGGTCCAATAATTGAAGTGGCAAAATTTGTAACAGGTGAGAAAAAAATTCAAGATGTTCCAAATTTAATGTACAAATTCCAGGGGACAATACACGAAAATCAGAAGATGAAGCCGATAAAATTAAATGAAATGGCGAATATTAATTTGGATGATTATGATTTTAGTAAATATTTTTCTCCAGAAATAGTTCTTCCATATCAGTCTTCGCGTGGTTGCTATTGGGGTAAATGTAGTTTTTGCGATCAAGATTTTGGACAAAATTTTAATGTAAAAAGTACAGATAAAGTAATAGCAGAGTTTAAAGAACTAAAAGAAAAGTATAATATAGAAAAATTTGAATTTATAGATGAATCAGTTTCTCCGACATATCTTGATGAGCTTTCTAAAAAATTAAAGAAACAAAAAGTTACAGCTCCTGAATTCTTTTTTGATGCAAGACTTGAAACGGCTTTTACTAAAGAAATTTTAAATAATGGATATGAAGCAGGTTTAAGAATGGTATTATGGGGGCTTGAATCTGGTTCTAAGAAAGTTTTGGAGTTGATAAATAAAGGAATCGATTTAGATAAAAGGTTTGATATACTGAAAGACGCAAAGGATATTGGGATTTGGAATTTCGCTTTTATATTTTTTGGTTTTCCGACTGAAACAATAGATGATGCGATGTTAACAGTAAAAATGCTTATTGATAATAAAGATATAATTCATTCTTATGGAAGAAGTGTTTTCACAATGGGACGTCATGCAAAATTGGCTGAAAATCCTCAAAAGTATGGAATTACGAAAATTTATCCTGCAGAAGATGAATTTTCTCCAAATATAAATTTCGAAAGTGTTGGTTCAAATAAAAAACAACTAAAGGAAATTCTAAATTATTGTATAATTCAATGTTCTAAAGCTTATCAAAATCCTTTGTGGATGTATTTAAGATACCGAGAATGGTTATTTCTATATGTTTCCAGATATGGTTCTGATTGGGTGAAAAATTATAAATTATCTTTATAAGGAGGAAAAATGGGAATATTCCAGAAACTTGCTGAAAAGTTGGGTCTGATTCAAGAAAACAGAACTGAGAAAATAAATGAAGAACGAGAGAACCAGAAAAATATTATGGTAACAAATCTTCTTAATATTGGTTTTTCTGAAGATGATGTAAAGGAAGTTATTGAAATAATAGTAAAAGCAGAAAGAGAAATTCAAGAACAGAAAGATTTACTAATAGGCACCAATATAAATGTTGATGATGTAAATCTTGCTATGAAACCTTGCTTTGATGAAATAAGACGACTTCAGCAAAAAATGGCGAAGGATATTAGAGTTAAAATTGCAGAAATAAAGCAACGTAAAGGGATATAATTACAAAAAATTGGTTTTTATCTCTATAAAAATTAATAAATCTTAATAAAATGTTATTTTCTGGCAATTTTTTTATTTTTTTTATTTCTATAATTATAGTAAGATAAGGACTAGGGTATGAAAATTCAGTATACTACGCCAATTAATAACGGATACACTTATACAAATAAAGATGCTAAAAATATAAAAAAGAATAACCAATCAGTAGAAATTCCGATGATTAGCAATTCTCTTTCAGAAGCAATTGGTAGAAGTCAGGTTGTTTCTTTTAGCGGTGAAAATAAAATTAAAGGCTCAGTTTTTGAGCATTCTTGTTCTGAATTATGGGGTGATAAAGAAAATATTAGTTATAATAAACAAGATGGAAGTTTTTGTCATACCGTTGTTGGTCGTGATGGACAACTAAAAAGACAAGAAGAATTTTTTCCTTTATTAAATAAAGAGATAGTTACAAAAGTAAGTAATGGGGAAAAGACAATTACAACCAGAACACCATCAATGAATAAGACTGAAAAATATAATGAGAATGGTGAACAAATATATTTAGAAGAATCAGGATTATATAGTAAAAAAATGGTAATCACTGATTTTGAGCTTGGTCGAAGAATAATTGCAGAAGAAGTAAACGGACAAAAGTTTGTTAAAGTTATTGATTTAAAAACAAATATGTCTGTTACATCAGGTGATTTGGTATTGCAGCGTTTTTATGATCAGAAAACAGATACATATTTGACAGAAAATATTATTACAGGACAAATACTAAAAAAAGAAAAATTCAGATCAGGTAATAAATATGAATCTATCATAGAATATGCACCAGGTACGGGGAATGTTACAAGAGAATATCTTTATGATTCTAGGACTGGGGGATATTCTGATATTTCTTATTATGAATCTGGAGCAAGAAAATCTCTAGTGAAAATATCAAGAAATGGTCGAAAAGAAGATACGTATAAATTTGCAAAAGATGGAAAAACAGTTTTAAGTCATGTTCTGTTTGAAACAGGAAAATATGGGAATTTAGAATGTGAAACGACCTATTTCCCTGGTACTGATTTAATTGATAGTCAGATTTTATATGGAGAGGAAAATTGTACAAAGTATAAATTTAGAAAATCTCCCAATGTTCCACAAACAGCAGAAGTATATGTTGATGGTAAATTGGCAGAAAAAATAAAGTTTCAAAAAGATGGTGAAACATATGAAGCTTTAAGACAGTATGCTAAAAACGGAAATTACAGAGATACTTTCTATGATAGGTTTGGATATAAAACACATTCGCAATCATATACTGCAGATAACTATCTTTATCAGGAATTGCAGTATAATCCAAATACTGAAAATCTGATAAAGTCTATCGACTATGAAAGATTGACTGGAAATATAAAAGAAACTCTATATGATGAAGAAACAGGTTTTGCAAAGAAAATTATTATTTCTGATGCAAATGGGGTAACAAAAGAAGTCAATGAATATTATCTAGGAACAACTACATTAAAATCAAAAATTGAGTATAATGCAGATGGCTCTTTTTCATATACAAAATATGATGAGTCAGGTGCTGCTTGGAAAAGAGAAGAATATTATGCCGATGGTACGAAAAAACATTATAATCGAAATAGTAGCAGACAAAATTATGGAAATTATTCATATACAACAACTAATCATCATACAGAAAGTAAAACATTGACTGCAGATGAAGTTATTGAGCATGTTTTAAATGTAACTTCAAGTTCTGCTAAAAGTATTAGTGAGATTAATTCTAATGAATGGGCGAAATTAGCAGAAATTTTTGGAGTCGAAAATCCAAGTGAATTAATGAATATGAATAAAGAGACATACAGAAAGCTTTCTAAAAAATTTCACCCTGATTTACAGAAGAATGAAGCTCAGAAAGAATTAGGTGAGAAATTATTTAAAATAATTCAAAATTTATATAATCATAGGGCATAATAAAATATCTATATTTTGAAATTTAAAATATATTTCTATTTTTTAATTTAATATAATACTTCTAAACAATAACTAGTAGTGTATAGAACTTTACAATTGTTACATTTAAATTTGTTATTGTAAAAGGAGGGAAATGTATGTATAAACTAATTATTATGGGTGCAACATTTGCATTAGGACTTGGACTTGGTAAATTTTTGAAAAAAAAGCAAGAATTAAAACAAAATATACAAAATGCATAAAAAAATAAAAGCAAAAGTTCAACTTTTGCTTTTAAAATATTAAAAAACAAATAAAAAATTTATAAAAATAGCATTTTTTTATAAAAAAATAATTTCTGTAAGCCAATCAAAACAAGCTTTTTGACCATATTTTTTGTTGCATTATTTTTATTGTCGTAATAGAATTTTTCCAGAAAATTAGATAAGAGGATTTTTATAATGTTAAAAGATTTGTTTGAGAATAAGAATTGTTTTAAGTTGGTTTGCGGAGCAGGTAATGAGGATGCTGAAGAAGTTGAAAAACTTGTTACTGTTTATTCAAAGGCTGGATGTCCTTTTTTTGATGTATGTGCAAAACCTGAGATTGTTGATGCTGCAAAACGTGGTTTAGAAAGAGCAGGTATTAAAAAAAATAGATATTTATGTGTTAGTGTTGGAATTGATGGAGATCCTCATATTACAAAAGCAGTAATAAATAAAGAAAATTGTGTACAGTGCGGAAAGTGTAAGGATATATGTCCTCATGATGCTGTAACTTATGTAAATGGCGAATACAACGTTAAAAGGGAAAGATGTTTGGGATGTAATCAATGTCTAAAGATATGCCCGGCTTCAGCTATATCGATGGAAACACAACTTCAAGATTATAAAGAGGTTCTTCCTAAATTAATTTCTAAAGGATTAGATTGTATTGAATTCCATGCTATTTCAGAAGATGAATCTGATGTTGATGAAAAATGGAATCAAATAAATGAACTTTTTGATGGAATGTTATGCATTTCTATTGACCGTTCAGAGCTTGGTGATAGAAAGTTAAAAGAAAGAGTGAAACGATTACTTTCTAAAAGAGAACCTTATTCAACAATAATTCAAGCAGATGGTATTGCAATGAGCGGAAATGATGATGAATATGGAACAACTCTTCAAGCTGTTGCAACGGCTCAATTATTTCAGAATGAAAAAATCCCTGCATACATTATGATGTCTGGTGGCACAAATACAAGGTCAACAGAGTTTGCTAAGAAATGTGGTGTTAATCCTCATTGTGTTGCAATTGGATCTTATGCAAGGAAGATCATTAAAAGATATTTAGAACTGCCTAATTTATTTGATGATGAAAAAGCAATGAATGAAGCCGTAAAAATAGCAAAATCATTGGTAGATGTTTCTTTGGAGAATATGAAGAATGATTAGTCTCAAGACAAATAAATGGCAAATTAATAATATTGATACTGTTCTTTTTGATAAAGACGGTACATTTATTGACTTGCACTACTTCTGGGGCAAAATGACAGAAATGCGTGTAAGTGAAATAATAAAAACGTTTGGAATGCCAAATTCCTCTTTTGCCAGGCTGTGTCTATACTTGGGTTATAATATTGAAACATCAAAAATGTTAAAAAATGGAATTACAGCATTGTATTCAAGACCTATTGTTATAGAAAAGTTTAATGAAAAGCTTAAAGATGAAAATATAATTACTACAGATAGAAAAATAGAAGAAATCTTTGATTTTGTTAGCTCAGAATTTTATAAGGATATTTCGAAATATACAAAACCAATTGAGCCAGCAGTAGATTTTATAAAAGAATTAAAATCTCTTGGAATTAAAATAGGAATTGTAACTTCAGATGCTAAAGAGTCAACTCTGTTAACTATAAAAAATTTTAAATGGGAAAATTTATTTGATGTTGTGATTGGCCGAGAATCTTCAACAAGTACAAAAGAAAGTGGTATCCCGACTAAAATGGCATTGGAAATATTATCAGCGAATCCAAAAACTTCAATTATGATTGGTGATGCACCAATGGATTATATTTCTGCAAAGAATGCAGGAATTGAAAAGACAATTCTTGTTGCAACGGGCCAAATAGACGAGGAAGAGCTTCGAAAAACTTCAGATTATACTGTAAATTCCTTATCAAATATTGATATAATTCTGCCTATTTTGTAAACTTATATTTGTCTAGGAGTATTATATTTGGATGAAGAAATTAAATATAACTTTTTTATTGTTTGTGAATTTATCTTTTGTTTTATTCACATTCTTATTTTTATTTGTAAAATCAAAATATGCAATAGTAATGTTTGATGATGTTTTAGATTTAATCATTGGTAGTTTCTACTTCTATCATGGCAGATTTTTTTCTGAGTTTATTGCAATTTTATTTGTTAAGATAATTCCAAATCTATTAAATATACATGTTCAAAATTTTGCAGTGGTATCTGAATGTTTATTAAAAATAATTATAATAATAGCTACTGTTATAATTATTAATAAACCTTTTGAAAATACTTTTGGAAAAATAAATGGAAAAAGTTGGGGAATATTATATTTAACTTCATTTTTTACAATATTTGCCTTTATATGTAAATATGATATTTACTTGTTGTTTCATACTCTACAATTTAATTTGGGATATGTTATGCCCATTCCTTTTTTTATTGTTTTTTGGCATAAAATCTTTAATGTATATATATGTAATGAAAAGATAGATAAGTTAACAATATATTGGAACATTTTATTGTCTTCTTATATTGCACAATCTAATGAGTTATTTGCATTCTCTACTTTTTTTATTCTTTTGGTTATATTGATAGAAAAAAAATTAAAAAACGAGAGTACTAAATTCATTTTGCCTCCAATAATTGTTATGGTAATTGTGTTTAGTTTTATTCTTACTCATCGTTATTTTATAAGTGTATTTAAACATTATTATGTTGGATTTAGTAAATTGATGTTTTTGAATAATTTTATAGATTTTCTTAAGTTATATTTTGATAATTTATTTATAGATAATGTTTTTTTTATTACGTTAATAGCGTTATGTACAATATATCTTTATCTATCAAATACTAATAAAAAGATAAATTTAAGAGTTATAAGATATATATTATATACTCTTTGTGGGTTTTTATTATTTTTTCTTTTTCTTTTCTTTATTGGTAAATCTTGTCCTTCATACGGAGTTGAAGCAGCAATTAATGATCAAAATTATTGGATAAGCTATAAACCATTGTTATTTGAGTGGAGAGTATTACTTTTTTCAATATTTATTTTTCTTTATTCCAGACTGAGAGAGTATACAAATATTTCTAAATATAGAATCTTTCTTATTGCTTTAATTTATGTATTATCTTGTTTCTATTATATAAAATCTGAGTTAAATGATTTTAACGCAATTCTTTATTCATATGAAATAAAGAAAAATCAATATGTTCATGAAAAATTTGCTTGTCATTATACAGACAGAGAAGAAATAATTATATTACCAATAACCAAACAATCCGTTATTCAAGATGGAGATAGTCAAATATATGCACAAAATAAACTATATACAAAAGATTCTCATCCTCAAGTATATGAATTTTTATCATATATAGAAAGAATATATTATAATGGAGAAAATAAGACTTACGGGATAATATTTTTAGAAGAAAAGAAAGCATATGATAAATATAAAGAAAGCGGTGGAGTAATAACTGATATTGAGTTGAAAGAGTTGAATTTTAATAAAATTAAAATTAAATAAATATACTTGATTTTTTAATTATTAGATGCAAGAATATGTGTGTACATGTAAAGAGGTATTTATGTATAGCTGTAACTCAAATCAAAATCAAGCTTGGTGGCACCTGTTTTCAGAAACAGGCGTTTTGAGTTGGCGTTAATTTGAATAACTTAAAAAGATTTTATTTAGCCTGTTTCTTCGTAAACAGGCTATTTTTTGTATTCAGATTAATGTAAAGGTGAAAATAATGAAAGTAGAAAATATAGGATTAGGATTAAATATTGCAAGAAAATTTATATCGTTACAAGAAGGCGGGGCAGGTCTTTCTCATATGAGGTTTATACAAGATAGTGCAACAGGGCTTTTGCCAAAAGCAATTTTTGCACGTTCAAAAGCAGATCTTGTAGAAAACAGTTTTTTAGAATTAGCTGAATCTGCACTTGTATATTATGGACCCGGATTAATAGGCGAAGGTGTTTTCAGAAAACTATACAGTAAAAATCTTCCTGATAAATTGAAAGAAAAAATTGCGACTCCTGCTGTTGTATTATTGAAAGAAAATTCGATTGATAATAAAAAGATTCTTCCAATAAAAGCGGCAATAGCTTTAAGTGGCTTATCTATACCAATTGTTGAATATTCCTTGAATTATATAAAAAATTTGTTGACTTTGAAGATGTTCAAACAAGGTGACTTTAATGATATTGCTAAGCTTGATAAAAATAAAGCTATAAATACAGAAAAAAATAAAGAAGTTGAAAAAAGTGCAAAAAAACATATTCTCGGTGCAGCTGCAGCTTTTGGCATTTGTTTAGGATTAAGTGCATTATTGTGTAAAAAAGGTGAAAATTCTAAAACTCTTCAAAATCTTTCCGAATTTATTCTAGCACCTGGAAATAAGTTAAAAAATCAAAAGTTAAAAGATTTTGCAAACAAATATATGAGTGTAGATTTTGCAAATAATAATAACAAACTAACAATGAGTAAAGGACAACTTACTTCCTGTGTGACAATAGGTGCACTTGGTTATTTTGGAGCTGCACATGACAGAGGTAAACAAAACTTTTTAGAAGTTCTTTTCAGAATGCCAATTGTAGGATTTTATATTATTTGTGGAAATGAACTTCTTGAAAAAAGCTTTAAGAAAATGTTGGTTAAATCAGGTAAATGTAAAGAAACAATTGGCAAAAATTTAGAAGTGCCTGCTTTAAAAGATTTAACTTCATTGGCAAAGAAAATCCAAGCAGAAAAAGGTGGTAATTATAATGATATATATAAGAAATTACTTAAACAGAAAACCTTAATATCTGGAGTACCCTTCCTTTTTGGAATAGGAGTAATGGGATTTTTTGTTGCAGCCGTTTCAAGATATTTTACTCAATACAGATATGATAAAGAAAAAGCAATTAAAAATTTAAACAATCAAACTATAAACTTTTATAAGGATAATAATACTCCAAATGTTTTTAGTAATTTTGTATAGAATATTTAAGCGTTCTTATTTTTATTAAATTTTGAAAAGTATTTTGTAAAATTAATTTATGCTTGTATAATAAGAAAATGGTTATTGTAAATTTAATTGTAATTTTATTTTTATTATTAGCAAACGGGTTTTTCGTTGCATCAGAGTTTGCGTTGGTTAGTGTAAGACAAACCAGAATAAGTCAATTAGCGAATGAGGGACACTCTACAGCTAAGATAACAGTGAAAGCATTAAAAGAGCTTGATAGATATATAGCTGCGACTCAATTAGGTATAACTATTGCAAGTATAGGTCTTGGCTGGGTTGGTGAAGCTACACTTGCAAAAATCATTCAGCCATTGTTTGATTTTCTACCTCACGTTTCAAATACTGTTGCTTCACATACAATAGCAGTCGCAATTGCATTTGTTCTAATAACATTTATGCATGTTGTTTTGGGTGAATTGATGCCAAAATCTATAGCACTTCAATATCCAGAAGAAACTGCTTTAACTGTTACAAGACCATTGGTTTTTACTTCTAAATTATTTACACCATTTATATTTCTTTTGAACGGTTTTGGAAATTGGTGTTTGAAATTGTTAAATATTCCGCCGGCTCATCCTACACATGCTGTTCATACTGAAGAAGAAATTGACATGATAATAGATGCAAGCTACAAAGGCGGAGTTTTGAATGAAACGGAAAATTTCATATTAAAAAATACTTTGAAATTCTCTGATTTAACTGCAAAACAAATTATGATACCAAGATGTGATGTAGTTGCGTTGCCTGTTGATATAGACCTTCCAAAGATGCAAGAAATAATACTTGAAAATCAATATACAAGATATCCTGTATATGAAGAAAATATTGATAATGTTCTTGGTATTTTGCATGTAAAAGATTTATATTCTGCAAAAATGAAAAATCAAGAAATATCATTGATAAATATTTTAAGAAAGCCGTTTTTAGTCCCTGAAACTATGACAATGGATGTGTTGTTGCAGAATTTTAAAAGTAATAAAACAGAAATTGCCATTGTTATAGATGAGTTTGGAGGAATGTCGGGTATTGTTTCTTTAGAAGATGTTTTGGAAGAAATTTTTGGCGATGTTCAAGATGAATTTGATGAAGAGGAAAATAATATAAAAAAAGTTGCAGATAATAAATATATTATGAATGGCTTATTAAGAATAGATGAGTTTTTTGAGTATTTTTCAATTAAGCATGAAGAAGAAGACGAAGTTGAGACAATTGCAGGTCTGGTACAAAAGCTACTATGCAGAATGGCAAAAGTAAATGATGAAGTAAAAATCGAAAATTTAAAAATAAAAGTATTGGAAATAAAAGGCAGAAGAATAAAGAAGCTTTTAGTTGAAAATCTCAATGAAGAAAATGCTTCTGCCGATTAGTTTAATTATTGTTTTGAGAAATCATATAATTTTAGATTAGTTAAAGTTTTCATAAGAGGTTATATAAAAGTTGCTTATGAAATGTATATGTTTACAAAAATTGAAGAAATACAGTTTCCTTATTTTGATTTTTGTGAATTTATATTTATAAAAGGAATGGAGTTTCCAAGCATATAATATGGAAGTTTTCCATCCCATTTTTGGACAGCTTCATACTCAACAAGAGATTTATTCTGAGAAAGAGCATTGGCTCTGATTTCCATAGATTTAGCTTCTGCCTGAGCAGAAATTAATTTTTGTTTTGCTTCTTCTTGAATCTGAACGGTTTTATTTTTAGCTTTTAATGCATCTTGTTCAGCAGTTACTTTACTTTCAATCGCCCTCTCAAATACATCTGAATAATTTATGGAAGTTATTTGAAAGTCAGTAACACTAATATAATTATCTTTTAGATGGTTTTGGAGTTTTGTTAATATTTCTCCTGTCGCTTGTTCCCTATTTGCAACAAGATCTTGAGCATTCCATTTTCCAATAACGTCTTTTATACTTCCTTCAACCACGGGCATTAGTATTTTATCTTCATAATCTGCTCCAACTTCTCTGTACATTTTGTATGCATTTTCTGGCTGTAAATTATAATTAATTACATAAGAAATTTTTGCCTGTTGTATATCTTTAGTATAAACAGAAGTATTTATAGACCTTTTCTGTGTTCTAACATTCATTGTTTCTATTTTCGATATAAAAGGAGTAACTAAATGTATTCCTTCTGAAAAACTTTGGTCAGAAACTACACCTAATGTTACCTTTACACCCCTTTCCCCAACTCCAACCATAGATATTGGATTGAAAAAAATAATAAATAAAATAATTAATGAAATTATTATAATTGGAGTTGCCAGTTCTTTTTTATCCATTTTTATATTCCTTATTTTATTAAAGCAAGCACTGCAAAAACTATATATATCAGAACTACAAACAATATAAAAATACTATAGCATTTTATAATGTTACTACGATATTTTTTATATAAGTTAACGTTCAATATAGTACTTAGTATTATTATAATAATGTTTGTTATTAGAAAAATTACAAATAGAAATAATAAAATTCTTAATGCCATGGTCTTCTTTCTCTAATATAAATTTATAGATTTTAATTATAGTTGTCAAATTTTTTCTGCATGTGACAGAAACAAAATAAGCTCTGTTCTGGTAAGACAAAAAAGACAGGTTAACCCTGTCTTTTTTTAAAATACGCCCGGCGCGATTCGAACGCGCGACCCACTGCTTAGAAGGCAGTTGCTCTATCCAGCTGAGCTACGGACGCTCACAAAAATTATTAAATCACATAAATTTAAAATTTCAAGATTTATTTTAAAAATTTCAAATGTAACAAATGTAAAATTATTTTGAAAACTAGCAAATCTTCTTATAAAAAATACTTTATTTATATGTTAGGCAGGAGAAAATATAAATGATCTCACTAAATCCATATCAATATCAACAAATGCAAGCAGCTGGCGCAAGCAGTGCTGGTGTATCTTTTGGTGGTGGTCAACAACAATTTACACCTCCAGGTGCTGAAGAAAAGAACATTTTTGCTTCCGATAATAATGTTTCAACTTCTTCGCTTCAGGGTTTATCTGGTTTAAATTCCGGTAATTGGGGCGGTGTAAATAGTATTAGGCAAAATCAAGGTGGAGATGTCGGTCTTGTTGAACGTCTTGATAGGTTAGATGCAGCTTATCAAAAACCAAATCAACGTGATGAATATCGTGCAAATAAGCTTGATTTCTATGCTTAATATTTGATTAAATTAAAATTTTAGTTATAATTATTGTATGAAGAATCTGTACAACATTGAAGACTGGTCAGATGTTTCTTGTTTGAGATTAGGTGAAATTTTACTTGAATCGGGCAAGATTAATTTGTATCACCTGTCAATGGTTCTGGATGTTCAGCGTTTTAAAAAAATGCCGATGGGGGAAATCTTTTTATTAATGAAAATTATTAGTAAAAAAGATTTAAAACAGGCGTTATATGTTCAAAAAATGATACAGAAAAGATGCAATAATGCATAAACTATCAAAAAAAATTTTATTATTCTTTATAACCTTTCTTGTTCTTCAAGGAGTATCTTTTGCTGAAGTTTTAGAATTTGCACAAATAAGTGATGTTCATTATTCTATTGATGATAAAAGTATGGACAAATATCTTTATTTTCTATCTTTATCTCTAAAAAAGAGAAATCCTGATTTCGCAATATTTCTTGGAGATAATGTAGATAAATCTCGAGAAGAAGATGTTATAGGATTTATGCGTGCAATTCACCCTATAAAAGTACCATATTATATAGTTCTTGGAAAAAATGATGCACATAAATTAAGTGGACTAGAGAAAGAAACTTATCTTGATATTGTTACCACCTTTAATAGTAATCAGGAAGATTCATTAAAATATTATTATTTTAAACCTAATAGCGATTTTATTTGTGTTGTATTGGATGATAATCCTGATTTTGCACCGTCAAAACATGGACAAATTGCGGATGAACAAATTCAATGGCTTGAAAGACTTTTGATTAAACATCCTAAAAAAGTATTTTTAATATTTCATCATTGTCCTTTGATGCCACCAAGAGTTGAGTATAAACTCTCAATGTTGAATACAGAAAAATATCAAGAACTCTTAAAAAAATACAATAATATTCTTTTGATTTCTACAGGACATTATCATCAAGAAGCAGTTCAGACGGATGAAAATGGAATAAGGCATATCTCTGCTCCTGCGTTTAAAGATATACCTCATTCATATCAAATAATTAAAATAATATATGATGAAAAGACTTATAAGTCGCCCAAAGATATTCAGGTTGTTGTTTCTCGAGTAAGAGTTTAACTATTTACTTTCTTTATAAACATAATTTCTTGCGCAAGCAAACATTGCATTTGCTAGTCCTTGGTTATTGTCGAAATTGAAACCTGATGTTTTTAATAATTGACGCATTCTTTCTTCCCAAAAATCGTACATTTCTTCCTTTGATACATCTAAAACTGAAGCAATAACACTAACTTCTTCCCAGTCAAGAGGGATTGGTCTAGCTCCTCTTAAAATATCAACAATTTCAAGTCTTTGTTTTCTTGGGAATGATTTTAAAAATTGAACTGTTGATAAATTCTTTTCTTTTTGTTTTTCTCTTATAAATTCAGTTGTTTCATCAATTAAAATAGGGTCTTGCGGAATTTTATATTCTACAAATTCTTCGGGAGAAATATCCATTACGGTTGCAATTCTTTCAAGTGTGGTGCTTCTTGTTGAGAAAGGAATAGTTTCATCTATAAGGTTATATACATAAGAAAGTGTTACTCCAATCATTTGGGCAAAATCCTTTTTATGTAAGTGTGTGTTTTCCAAAAAATTATAAAGCATTTCACTGCTTTTCATTCTAATTATTGAATCTTTGTTTGTAGTCATAAGTTGTCTCCTATTTTTTATAATAATTAGTCATTTTCTAAAGTTTTTAATTGGTAAGTTGAATATAAATGTGGGATAATTTATAAAAAAGGAAGCATGGATGAAATTATTAATCTGTTTAGGGAATCCCGGTATAAAATACGAAAATACAAGACATAATGTCGGATTTATGTTTGCTGATTTATTAGCAGAAAAGTTAGGATGTAATTTTTCTAACGAAACAAAATTTAAGTGTGAAATGGCAAAAGGAGTCTATAAAGATGAGGCTATCTGGATTATTAAGCCTCAAACATTTATGAATCTTTCAGGTGAATCTTTGGCCTTATTGAAAAACTTTTATAAAATTGATTTAAGTACATTAGTTCTTGTTTATGATGATATATCTTTAGATATAGGAAAAATAAGATTTCGCTCAAAAGGATCAGATGGCGGACACAATGGAGTAAAGTCCATTATTAACCACGCTCAAACACAAGTTTTTGACAGAATAAAAATAGGAATTGGTCCACAGCCGCCTTATATGAAATCTGAAGATTATGTGCTTCAAAATTTTTCGCAAGATGAAAAAACAGTTTTAAAAGAAACTTTAAGCAGAACTCTTGAGGCATTTTTATATTATTGTGATGTAAATGCTGATTTGAACAAGGTTCAAAACAAATATAATTAGTTATTTGATTAATTATTTTGAATAAAATTTATAATCTCCTCTCTATAAAATAAAAAAAGAGGGCATAAAGCCCTACTGTCTGGAATTAAGAATAGTTGGAAGTATGAAAAAGATACTTATATATAACTAAATAAATCTTTTTAATACAATTCGACAACAGGATAGAAGAAAAATACCCCTTCTGGGTAGTATTCAATAAAGAATTAAGTGCATATAATACACTTAATGGCAAAAAGCCCATGAAATAAGGAAAAAATTAAATTGAAATAATTTGTAATCTAAAGTATTGACAAAATATTTTTTCTAATACATAATGAATATATAAAATAAAGTGTAAGTGAAACACTTTAAACGAAAGAGGTAAGTAAAATGAAAGTTAATTCAATTAGTTCATTTAATTATAACTCAATAAAACCAAGTTTTAAACACACTGCTGTTCCGTATCCGGAATATGAAAGTGCATATTATAATGCTCCTGATACTTTGGGAACTAAAATCTTAAATATTGCAGATAAAATATCTGAACTTTTTAGCCCGAAAGTTACAAAAGAAGCTTCTAAAATAAAAGCAAATATTGATGATGTATATGCAAATAAGACAGTTGATATTGATGAACTTCCACCTAAAAAACAATTGTTATCTGTTCTTGCATAATTTATTCATTTTCGTTTAAAACCCATTTTTTTCTTAATTTCCACTGTATTATCGTTAGAATAAGAATGAACATAAATAGGATGTATGCTATAGCGGAGGCTCTTCCTATATCAAAAA
>CALUQL010000026.1 GCA_944322895.1 Candidatus Gastranaerophilales bacterium | reverse complement strand
TTAAAAATTAAAATCTTTTTCATCTTAATTCTTAAAATTTTTGTTATACTCCATATTACAATTTTTTTTCATTCTTGAATATACCAAATTTAAATTACAAAAATCAAACAAATTAGCTTGTATTGTTTATTATATTTATCTTTTAGCTTTATATATAGTTATGTTACAAAATAATTTAATAATTTAACCACACTACACAAACGCTGACTAGGCGCGATTTTAACCTCTTTATTTCTGTTCACTCTAAGGCCATAATATTCTGTAACATTTTTCTATTCAGGAATTAATTCATAAGTATTAATTTTTCAATCTTAAACATTACCTTAGTTTTTATTTCATAATTTTGATTTTACGATTTTCATTTTACTATTTTACTGTTGGGTTATGGGAAACCAGACATTTTTCACAAAATCAAAGATTTTGGAAAAAGCAGTCAAACCCAACCTACATACTCTTTTCTTCTATTTTTATTGTTTCTGTTGGGTTAAAACCCAACCTACTTACTAATCTCCAATTTTGTATAAATATATATTATCACTTACACTTTTTGTTCTTTTATAGAAACCACCAGATACCAAAATTTTATTATCATCCAATACTATAATTTCAGAATTTTCTACAGGTAACAATAAATCAAATTTTGATAATGTATAACTTTTTAAATTAAAAATATAACCGCAACCAAGGAATAACAATTCATTTTCATTTAATTTTATAAAATCTAATTTTTTTACAAAATAATCATCTATGAATTGATACATTTGTCCGGTTTCTATTTTATTATCAATATCATATTTTTTTATAACTTCTCTTTTTGACATATCATAAAGCTCCAACATAAAATCAGTTAGAATTGTTCCTCTTACTCTTCGACAAGAAGCAATCAATATTTTATTTGAATCTATAGGATATATATTAACAATATTCCCGACACTTTCATGTTCTATTGTATCAATAAACTTCTTCTCTTTTAACGAATACTTGTACAATGATAACTCTGAAGTTGCACCATATTTTGATGAAATATATCTATAAAGTAAGACTTCATCATCAGAAAGCTGTACAAATTTAGATTGATCAGCCTTTTTTGATATTATAGAATTTGGAATTTTGTCAATTTCAATTCCTTGCATATTTGTTAAACTACAAGTTAGTGATATATTTGCATTTACATACGGATTACATATTATTAAATTTTCTTTCAATACAAATGTTTCTTTTTTACTATTATTAGTTTTATCAAAAAAAGAATATTTAATTTCACTAAATTTTCCTTTAAGAACATCATATGACATTGTATTTTTCCCAACTAATATTAGTTTGTTTTCATTCGGTTTAAAAATTTTATATAAATAATCTTGTAATTTATCATAGCTTTTCTGAGAACGTAGTGTTTTAATATCAAAAATTTCTGCATTAAATTCAGGTAAGTCCTCTATTTCCTTCAGATTATTCAATTCTCCAAAATTATAGTGATGAACCCCTAACTTACTAATCCCCCCAACAATTAATAACTTATTTTCATCAATTGCAACCATCGAATGAAACGCTCTTTTCTTTTTCATTTTACCTATATAATGTAAACCTTTTTGTCTACATTCTTCCGGTGTCGAAATTTTCATTTCTTTAGTATTTATATTTTCTATTGTTATTGAAGACTCTTTATTCTTATGTTCAGCATTTGAATTTACTTTATTACACCCACAAGTTAAAATACATAGAATAAAAATTAATAATACAATCTTTTCAATGTAATTTTGTTTTAACTCCAAAAACTTTTCCCACCATTTTTTATTGCATTCTTCTCTATTTTGATTTTCTTCTTGATTATTTTCTACATTCTTATTTTCGTCAGTCATTAAATTTCCCTGTTTTTTATAAAAGTAATATTTAATTTATATTCCACTTTTTTAGCTTGTTGAAACATTTCTCATTATTATCATATTGCTTCTATTGGGTTATGGGGAACCAGACATTTTTCACAAAATCAAAGATTTTGGAAAAAGCAATCAAACCAAACTTACAGACTCATAATATTGATCTTTTTGTTTATATAGCATTGTTATCTATAATGTTTTGTATTACCTCATCTGATAAATCAATATAACCTTTGTGTTCATGAAGAACTTTTTTTAAACCTTCCATACGCACATATTCATCATCATTTAATTTATTAATTTTTACTATTGTTGAGTCCTTACTGCCCATACTCATAAATCCTACAGTTATTACTTCATCATTATTGATTCCCAGCCTTGAGTATAAATCTAATATATAACCATCACCTTTTAATGGGATCTTTGCTCTATATATTTCTTGAGTTTTTAAATCCAGAACCAAATCAGGGCTGCAAAATAATCTATTTTCAAGAGAAAAACAATGGTTGCTGCTTAGTACTTTTTTTAAGGTTAACACTTCAAAGTTATCTAAATTGATTATTTGAATTGGTTCAATCATAGATTTCTCTGAATTATAATTAGGTATTACTACAACATTATTAGTAACTTTATATAATTTCCCAAAGAATTTTATTGAACCTCTTCGCATATACTCATTCTTAATAACATCATATGTATATATACGTTTATTTTTGTCAATTATTAGTAATTGTCTTTTATTTATGACAATCGGATCTATAGCAATTTCAATATCAGTTTTATATTCTTTTATTTTATATGAATAATCGTCTAAATTGTATTCAATATTTTGAATATAATTTTTATAAAAATGAGTTATGAATATTATTTTATCAGAATAAGGTATTAATTGATAAGCAGAATTGGAACTATAATTTTTTATATGAGAAATACCACCTGCAACTTTTCTAATAATATCCTTATTAATATCAAATAAAAATGTACTTTTACGATTTATAAATAATAGATTGCCATTTTCAAATTTATGATAAAGTTTACCCGGATCTATATTAAAAGAATCTATAACCTTATAGCTGTTTGATTCCGGGTCGTAGATTTCAGGAGTGGTCAAATGTTTATGTGTACAGGTTGAATTATCATATATAAATATTCTGCCATCATCTAATTTTATAAGTACAGAGCAATATCTGGATATATTCATAGGCGCTGTTCTTATAAGTTCAATATCCGCAGAATTGGCATACAACAATTTCTTTCTTAAATATTCTAATTTGTTTTGAGATTCTGTTTTTAACTCGGATATGTATAAATCTTTATTTTCTAGTTGATCAATTCTGATAAATAAATTTTTGTCATCATTAACTTTTACACTTATTGGTTTTTTGTTTGAGACATTGCTGTGTAGATTATTTTTGTTTGTATGGTTGTTTATTATTGTGATAGATTTTGTCAAAAGGAAGAAAATAAACAATAGAATAATTAAAATAAAAATGTAAGTTCGTAGGTTTGGTTTTAACCCAACATTTTTCCACCAAGTTTTATTGCATTCTTGTCCATTTTCTATATTCTTATTCTCGTCACTCATAGTATAATCCTTATTAAATGTCTTAAAACGCAAAACACTGATATGGACTAAGCCACATCAGCTTTATCTTATTTCTTAGAAAGTAAAATATCTCTTCAACTTCTCTCTCTTATTTTAAAAATTAAAAATTCTTTTCATCTTAATTCTTAAAATTTTTATTATACCCTATATTACAATTTTTTTTCATTATTGTATATACCATATTTAAATTATAAAATTCAAACAAATTAGTCTGTAGTTTGTGTTTGACTGATTTTTCATAACCCAACAATAGCAAATAGAGGTGACTTTTTTAACTGGTTTTGTTTTGTTATAATGTTTACTATGCATAATTGTAAAAGTTTTAAACCGTCAATAAATATAAATTCTAAAGTTCTTATTTTAGGTTCAATGCCGGGCGTTAAATCACTTGAAGAACAAGAATATTATGCTCATCCGCAAAATAGATTTTGGAAAGTAATGGCTCACATCTGCAATGTTCAAAATTTGCAATATTTAGATTATCCACAAAAACTTGAAATTCTTTTAGATAATAATATTGCTCTATGGGATACAATAAAAACTTGTAATAGGAGTGGAAGTTTAGATTCTGATATTCAAAATGATACGCCTAATAATATTAAATCTCTTTTAAAAAAATTCCCTAATATAAAAGTTATATGTCTTAACGGAAATAAAGCATATTCAGCATTTAAAAAATATTTTCCTGATTTATTTGAAAAGTATAATTGTTATAAAATGCCTTCAACAAGTCCTGCTAATGCAAAATATACATTAGAAAAACTTATTCAAGAATGGAACTTTATAAAAAATAGTAATTAATATAAAAAAGCCTTTTGATAAATTTCAAAAGGCTTTTTTTAAATCTGGGGCGGAAGGATTCGAACCTCCGAGATGCCTGGACCAAAACCAGGTGCCTTACCACTTGGCGACGCCCCAATATGGCTTTCAACTCTTATATATTATTAAGAGCATAAGTAAAAGTCAAGAGATTTTATTTTAAATTTTTGAATTTATTATATACTTTTATTTATTTTTATGGGTTAATTAAATCATAAAATATAAAAATAAAGGAATTTCATATGCAAGCAAGACGTGCGGCTAGAGAATTGGCTCTAATATTATTTTCACAATTAGATACTGTTAAAAACTTAGAAAAATGTGATTTTCAAGATATAGTTTTAAAATCTGTAAGAACTCTTACTAATAATTCTGTTGATGAACTTAAAACAGCTACTAATTCTATATTAGAAATGAAAGAATTTATTAGTGAGTATGAAGCAAATCATCCTACTAATTTAGAACGACCAATTGAAGTTTCTGATATTCCTGTTCCAATACCTATGACTTCAGATATTCAAGGCAGATTGGATGAAATTCTTAATGTTGCTGAAAATGCCATGTTGGCTTTAGAAATCGCTGAAATGGCTGCATTAGAAGAAAATTCAGATGTAAAACAATATATTATAAAAATAGCAAATACATTCAAAGAACATAAAACTGAAATTGATGAACAAATTAAAAAGTTTGCATTTGGTTGGGATATTAACAGACTCGTTAAAATGGATAAAGATATTTTAAGAATTGCTATTTGTGAACTTGTTTATGTTAAAGATGCACCTTTGAAAGTTATTATTGATGAAGCTGTAGAGTTGGCTAAAAAATATTCTACAGAAGATTCAGCTTCTTTTGTAAACGGTATTTTAGGTAAAGTAGTTATCGAAAATAATTTAAAGTAACAATAAGGTAAGATTATGTTTAATTTCTTTAAAAGAAATGATGAATCTAAAAATGAAAATATAGAGAAAAATGAGGAAGCCTCTAAATCATTTTGGAATTTTTCTTTTGAAGGATTAAAGAAAACAATATCTAACACAACTCAAAATCTTGTTGACAATGTTGTTTCAACGATTGAAGAAGAAGAAGAATTTGATGATTTTATTCTTGATGATATGGAGGAACTTTTAATTAAAGCTGATTTGGGTGTAAATCTTTCTTCTTCTATAACAGATAAATTAAGAAAGCAAACAAAAGTAAAGCCTTCTCAAATTAAACAATTTTTAAAAGATGAGTTTTCTACAATTTTGAAAAGTGCAGGTTCTTCCGAACTTAATTATGATGATAATTCTTTAAATATTTATTTTATAACCGGTGTAAATGGTGCAGGTAAAACAACATTAATTGCAAAACTTGCAAATAATTTCAGATTGTCAGGGAAAAAGGTACTTTTAGCTGCCGGAGATACATTCAGAGCTGCAGCAGAAGAACAACTGGATATTTGGGCGCAAAGAGCACAAGTTGATATAGTAAGAAAAGACGGAATTGATTCAGCTGCTGTTGTTTATGATGCAATAAAAAAAGCTCAAAGTGAAAATTATAATATCCTTTTAATAGATACTGCAGGCAGATTGCATAATAAAAAGAATTTAATGGAAGAATTAAATAAGGTAAAATCTGTTATAGATAAACTTGCTCCAAACTGTTTAAAAGAAAGTATATTGGTTTTGGATGCTAATACAGGACAAAATGGACTTTCTCAAGCAAAGTTATTTTCAGAAGCTGTTAATCTAACATCTGTGGCACTCACAAAGTTGGACGGAAGTGCAAAAGGCGGAATAATTATTGCAATTGCAAAAGAGTTCAATTTACCTGTAAAACTTATTGGTGTCGGGGAAAAACTTGAAGATTTAAAATTATTTAATCCTGAAGATTTTATTAATGCTCTGTTTGAAAAATAAGTTAAAAAGCACAAATGCAAATGACAGTTGTTAATATTCCGATTATAATTAATGCTAAAGTAGCCATTACAACTTGTTTATCTTTTTTCTTTTCTACACAGCTTGATGTACCCATAACATGACTTGAAGCACCTATTGAAAGACCAATAGCTACATCACTTTTTATATGGAACAATTTTAATATTTTATGTCCGAACAATGCTCCGTATATGCCTGTAACAACAACAATGCAAGCTGTAAGTTCAGGAATACCTCCTATTGCTTTTGATATTTCAACGGCTATAGGTGTTGTTACTGATTTTGGTATTAAAGAGGTGATAATATTCCAGTCGGAATGCATTAATTTGCCGAGAATGAATGTTGTTGTTATAGCAGTTAAAGTTGCTACTATAAATCCAAAATATACAGCTCTTTTGTTCTTTTTTAGAAGTGATAGATTTTCAACCAGGGGAAATGCTAATGAAATTGTAGCCGGTCCCAATAAAAGAGTATATATACAAGCTGATTCATTATAACTTTGATAATCTATATGGAATATTTTTAAAACCATAATTAAAATTATTCCGGACAGCATTAAAGGCGGAATCTTTTTTAAATATTTAAATTTTCTTGATTTTTTTGATAATTCATAAATAATGAATGTTGTAATAAAACCCCATAAGTTAACCATTGTGAATTTTCCTTATTTTATGGAGTCTGACAAATTTTATAACATTTTCTACGAATATTGCTGTTACTATTAATGTTATTGTTGTTGTTAAAATAACATTCATTGCAATAGGTATTAGATTTTTTTGCAGGATACTGTAGTATGATATAATTCCGACAAATAATGGAACAAATAATAATGGCATATATTTTAATAGTAAATTACATATATCTTTTACCCAATCTTTCTTGATAATATTGAGTTTCAACAGAAATGAAAAAAGTATAATTCCTAAAATTGGAGAAGGAATTATTATATGTGCATATTTAACAATACAGTTGCAAACAAATTGTATTGCACATAAAATAAACAATCCTATGAAATATTTTATGATTCGGCTAAACATAAGAAAATGCTACCATAAAAATTATTAAATTGTTTATAAAAAATAATTATGCTAAAATTGGTTTTGGACTAAATAGTTTTTAAGATTAAATGAGAAAAAATTGGAAAATTTTACCTAACTTATATAATTCGATAATTTCACATAAGTATCCTTTAGCACTTATTCAGTATATAACGGAACGTTGTAATGCTCGTTGTCCACACTGTTTTGTAGATTTTAAAACTTCAGAAAAAGAACTAACGATAGACAAAATTGAAAAAATCGCTTCAACAACAGGACCTTGTCTTAGAAATATTTCTTTAACAGGTGGAGAACCTTTTCTAAGAGATGATATCTTTGAAATATCTGATATTTGGAATTCTAATTCTACTGTAAAGTCTATAGTTATAACAACAAATGGAAGTTTACCGGATAAAATAGAAGTATTTTGTAAGAAGGCAAGTAGAAAAAATTTACCGATTTCTTTTTTTATATCATATGATTTTATTGGTGAAAAACATTCGGAATATAGAAAAATAAAAGATTTGCATCTTAAAGTGATTGAGTCTTGCAAAATAATACAAAGTTATAAAAATAAATATAATAATACATTGCAATTAACTCTTTCACAAGCTAATTGTAATAGTGCATTTGAAACTTACAAATTTATTAGAGATGAACTTAAAATTCAAAATATAAATTGTACTATGTTAAGAGGTGAAAATGCAGATAATCTTGTTGATTCTGATAGAAAAAACATAGCAGCAATGTACAAAAAAATTCAACTGCAACGAGAAAAAGATTTTGATGATAATATACTTGCAGGTTATAACGGTAATTCTTTGACTTCTGTAATAATAAATGCCAAAAATAAAATGTTATGGAAATATGTTCTTCGTACTTTTGAAGAAAAAAAATATATTTCTCCTTGTTTAGCAGGAAAATTATTTGGTGTCATATATCATGATGGTAGTGTTTTTCCTTGTGAACTTTTAAATAAAAAGTTTGGAGATTTAAAAGATTATGACTATGACTTCTTAAAATGCTGGGAATCTGTAAATGCAAAAGAAGTATATGAATATATAAAGAACACAAAGTGTTTTTGTACACATGAGTGTTCTTGGTTAATAAACATATTATCATCACCAAGGTTTTATTGTGAACTTTCTTGTCATATTATTAAAAATTTAATGAGGACTAATGGAAAATAAAGTAACAATAATTATTCCTTCAAGAAATATTGATTATCTTCTTGAAAATTGTATCAGTCAAATAAGAAACCAATATAAAAATATCAAAATTCTTCTTGTTTTAGACTCTATAGACAGCAATTTAAAACACGTTGACCCAAATATAAAAATCATAAAATCAGAAAATACAAATATGTCTGCAAAAAGAAATTTGGGAGTGGATAATGTTGATACAAAATATATAGCGTTTATTGATTCTGATGCTTATCCGAATGAAAACTGGCTTGAATATGCAATAAATTTTCTTGAAAAAAATAATGAATATTGTGCGGTGACAGGAAGTCAATATAATCTTCCAACAGACTCCTTTGAACAACAATGTTTGAGAATAGTTAGATTTAGTCCTTTATTTACTCATAAAGAATGGTGCATAATTACAGATAAAAACACTGTCGAACAAGATTGTACTAAAGTAATGACTTCAAATGTAATAATGAAGAGAAAAATATATTGTGAAATAAAAGGAATGAATGAAAACATTTATCTGGCAGAAGACAATGAATTTTCTGATAGAATTATTGACAAAGGTTTTAAAATCAGGTTTATACCAAAAGTAAGTGTTTTTCACCGCGAATGTAAATTCTATCCTTTTATGAGAAAAATTTATTGCATGAGTTATTACTACTCAAATTCTTTCAGACAAGGGAAAAAGATAAAATCATTCAAAGATACAATATTTCAATTTTTGCCTTTAATAGGGATCATTATTTTTGTATTGTTATGGGGAATAATTAATTATTTGAAAATCAATCCTTTTCCTCTTTTGATTTTTCCTCTTTTTATAATATGTCTTTTGATAAAGGAGGCATATAGAGAATCTGGAAAACTAAGTGAAAAAAGAATAGAAGGTTTTTTGATAATATTTCTTTCATACCTTTCATTTTGTACTGTTTGGGTGCTAGGAACTCTTTTGGGATTTTTAAATTTTCCAAGTAAAGATATCAAAAATTGCTATAAACACTATTAGTTTTGAATTAAATATTTACATTATTTTTTTTTGCAGAATATTCATCATAAGGTCGATATCCTTTTGGTATCTTGTATTTGAATTTCTTTGAACCAAAATTGGCTTTCCAAAACCAGCTTTCCCAGGTCGAAACAGCTGCCGTATATTCTCTTCCGTCATTTTCAAATTTGTATGCCCCAGCTTTAGTTTCAGGATTACCGAGAATCCACTTTCCATTCCTTGAAAGATACAAATTACCATCATCAAAATCAACTGCAATTCCAAGAATATCGTTATTTCTAAAATCTGCATCGATAGAACTTAATATATCGTATGCGTAGCATTCATCTGTTACATCCCAAAGAGTGCATTCGTAAATATATTCATATTCAGAAATTATTCCGGCGTTTATATGTTTTTTGCTTTGAGGTTTGCTGCTTTTCAATGTTAATTCAAAATAATATTTGCCTTTATTAAAATATTTATTTGTAGAAAAGACGGTATGGCTGACATCAAATACTTCTAATCCGTCGGAAGAAACATTTGAACGGAAGAAAAACTCGCTAACAAAACGAACCGCTTCCTTTGTTGATTCATGTTTTGGAAATTCTTTATATCTTGTTCCATTATTTCCATCAACTAAAAAATAATCACTTTGATCTTTATATTGGAAAGATGTTGGTTCTTTTTCAAAATAATCTTTTATCTTTCTAGAATTTGAATCTTTAAAATATTCGCGTGAGTTTAACTTTTCAATAGGAATTTTTTTTGATTTTACTATAACATCTCCATCGTAGTATCCACCAAAATATATTTTTTTTATATTAACTCCGGGGATTGTTTTTATATCCCATATTACAGACTCGGAACTTGTCAGTAAAAGTGTTATAGGGGTGTTCGTTTTTTCAACCCTTACTCTAACCTTACCTGTTGAATGTTCTGCAAACTCTCTTTCTTTATCATAATGTCCTTGATAAACAGATACAACATGCAAATCACCTATTACTTGATGTTTAGGCTCTGCATTTTTTTTCGGTGTTGCATCTATTCTTATTATTGGATGATTGATTTTTGGTTTTTTACTACTTCGATTATCAATTACTTCAATTTGGGACATATATGTATTTTCTGATAGTTGAGCCGGGATTATATCGAATGAATAATTTACAATAAGATTATTTTTATTGTCCACTAATCCCCATTTATTGTTTTTCAAGACCCAAAATGTATTATTTTCTTTGGAATTGCGAGTTATTTTCTCGTATTCACAAGGTAAAATATATTCACCTTTTATGTTAACTATCCCATATTTATTATTTTTTTCTATTTTAAAAAGATAATCATCTGGACTTTTATATGATAATATAATTCTTTTTAAATATGGTGTTTTTAAAACTTTTTTGCCTTTATCATTAATAATGTAATACTTATTATCCTTTTTAATTTCAAAAAGTTTGTCTCCAATTTGTTCAATTAATGATATATTTTTAATTTTAAATAGATATTTTAAGTTGTTATTATTATATACTTTACAAATACCATTTTTTGATAAAAAGATATATTCTTTATTTATATATATTTTGTCGTATTTTGTTGGGAAAATTTTTTTCCCATTTTTATCTAATAATCCATATTTTACACTTCTGTAATCGTGTTTAAAATAATTTTTCATCTCTGAAACAATATAAAAATTATTATTATAATTTATATTTAAATATTTACATGGAATTATAGTTTTTCCATTAGAATCAATTATACAAGTTTTGTTATTAGCTTTACTTGCAATAAATAAATTGTTATTTAGACGGGATAAATGCGAATACCTGTTTTTATCAATAGGATTTCCTTCTGAATCGGCAATATAATATTTTTCTACTTTTTCTAATGAGGGTTTCTTATTTTGGACTTGGTTTACAAAGTTGATTAAATTTCTTTGAAAAGATTCTTTACCAATACTAAATAATATTGCTAATTCCACTATGACAATAAACAATAATAGTATAGATAATCTTTTATAAATATCTTTCATTAATTATCCTTTGCTATAAGCTTTATATCCATCAGGTACAATATATTTAAATTTTTGTGCACCAAAATTAACAGTTAAAGTTTCATTATATCCGGCTACAGAAAATGCAGGATATAGTGATTTGTCTTTTATCGTAATTCCTTCTGTACTATCATAAGGATTCATTATCGACCAATCACCATTTACTGCAATATATAATTTATTATTATCAAAATCTATAGCAAAACATATAATGTCATTAGATTTTAATTTATATTTGTTTTTCATAATAGATGAAAGAGACCAACTTTTGTATGTTATTGTTCTGTTGGGAGGGGAATCTATTAATGAAAATTTCGTATTTGCGGATATTTCAGCATTATCAGAAGTATTTATTTGTGCCTCAAAATAATATTTGCCGCTATCTCTTGATCTATTTGTAATGTAGTAGTTCTGCCAACCGCAATATTTTACGCTTAAACCATTTGGAGAAATATGACACATTGTATTTTCATATCTTTCATCACAAATCAATTTGGTAAATATATTCTTTTTCTTATTATTGAGAAAATCAGATCTGTAATTTGTTTTGTGTAATGGTTGTTCAGGTGGTATTTTGTATGATTCACTTTCATCAAAATTTATATAGGCTGATTTATTATTAATTTCAAGTTTTGGTTCCTTATATTTGCTAATTAAATCTATATATTCTTCTTTTAACATAACTTTTTTATTAGACAATACTTTTCTTGCGGAAGGTAAAATCTGACGTTCTAAAGGTTGTTCTTTTTTGTTTGTAAAAATTTCTGATATATAGTTAGGGACACCTGTTAAATCAGGATTTTCAATGTATTCACCTTCTATATTAACAGCAACATATAAATTATTTTTAGAACATATTAATAATGTTTTATTTGTTTCTTTTTTATAAATTTGAATATTGTTAAAAATCGGTGGGATAATTATATTATTACTATTATCTATAATTCCTTCTTTATCATTGGAAAAAATACCAACATTATATTGTAGCTTAAAATAATCTTTATCATTAATAGTGGTAAAATAAAAAATATTGTATTTTGTATCTGTAATAATTATTTTGCCGAAAAGGTCGGTTAAAAAATATTTTTTATTTCTTTTTAATTTTAGATATTTGTCATTTAATATAGAAGGTCTTTTTTCAGAAAAAACCGAAGCAATCTTTTCTATATTTTTGTCATAGATTATATAGATATTATTATTTTTATCAGATTTGCGTATAAGATAAGAACCTTCGCAAACTATATTATACCCACTTAAAAGTTCTTTTCCATTTATGTCTAAAATAATATATTTTTGGCTATGTTCAACTGCTATGTATAAATTTGTTTTATTATTGAATTTTATGGAATGGTATTTTAATGGAAGAATATAATTACCGTTAAAATCAGTAATTCCATAAAAAACACCCTTCCTCACAAGTATACGATTTTCAGATAAAATAGAATAAGAATCAAAAATATCATTTGTTAATTTTTTATGAGTTTTATCTGTCAAAAAATACTTATATGATTTATATAGGTTATTTCTATAATTGTATGAAGAAAAAGAAATTTGCTTTTTATATGAATATATTTTTCTAAAATCATTTTTTAAGTTGAGATATTTAAGATTTATACTGCTATAATTGATGTATATAAACAGTGCTAAAATGATAGAAAAAAATGTTAGTAAAAAAACTATTCTTTTATAAAAATTATTCATCAAAATCCTTAGTATTATAAAATGTAAAAATTGAATTTATTATTTAACTATTATTCCCTTTTTAGCAAAAAATGAAACGAGAAAAATATAATTATATTTTTCTCGTTTCATTTTATTAAAATTTATTTTACTGTAAAAGTAGCAGTAACAGTTGCAACAACTTTCTTTTCAATAGAAGATGTATCATTATATCCATAATCAGAAACATCTGTAGAATCAATTGGTACAATTTGGAATACACCCATTTTGGCACTGTTTATTGGACCTATTTTCCCATTTGTAGCTTGAACCATACTATTAGCACGAGCTTGTGCATTTTTTGTTGCTTCCCCAACCATTTTTACTTTTATGTCATCAAGGTTTGAAACGAAATATTTTATATTTCCTGTGGTTAAATTAATATCTTGATTAACTAAAACATCTATTTTTTTTGATAAGTTTGTTAATGTTTCAGTGTCATTTGCTTTGATTGTAACATTTTGGAATACTGTATAGTTTTCAATTTCGTTTGTAGTATTTCCGTTTGGAGTCCTTTTGTGATTTTCATAACTTCCAATAGACGCAAAATTTATGTTTTTTTCATCAATTCCATTTGAGGTGAGAAACTTTTTGATTTTTACAGCATCTGAATTAATTTTCGAATAACCTTCTTTTAATGTTGGGGCAATTGCCCTATAGTCAATATTCCAAGAGGAAGAATCAGACGTAACATTTTGGCTTGCACTGCCTGTTACTCTTATTGTTTGATTTTGTAATTTCTGAAATTCTATGATTCCCTTCGATAAAATATATGTTGAACAAACACTTCCAAGAGCTATTAGAACACCCAATAAAACAACTTGATAATCTTTAATTTGCATATTAAACTCCTTCTTTAACTAAAGTATACAAGTTCAAAATATAAATGTAAATATGCCAAAAGAGGTCTTATGACCTCTTTTGGCATTATAGATATTTATTATTCTTCAACAGATTCTTCTTGATTTTCGTCACCTTCAAAAGAAGCTGTGTCTTCTTCATCTAGACCATATTCTTCTTCTTCACGAATTTCTTCAGCAATTTCATCTATTTCATCATCAGATGTATCTTCTTCATATTCTTCTTGATGTTGAGGATGTGGAGCATATTCCATTTTTGCAGCTTGAGATTCGCTCTTGATATCAATTTTCCAGCCTGTTAATTTATGTGCTAATCTTACATTTTGACCGTCACGACCGATTGCTAAACTTAATTGATCATCAGGAACAATAACGAAAGCTTCTTTTGAATATTCATCATCTGCTAAAATATCAACTGAAACAATTCTTGCAGGTGATAATGCATTTACAATGTATTCAACAGGATTTTCGCTGTATCTTACAATATCAATTTTTTCATTTTTTAATTCACCAATAATGGTTTGGATTCTGCTGCCTCTTGGTCCAATACAAGCTCCAACACAATCAACATCAGGATCGTTACTTGCAACGGCAATTTTTGTTCTGTAGCCTGCTTCACGTGAAATTGATTTGATTTCTACAATTCCGTCTTCAATTTCAGGAACTTCAAGTTCAAATAATTCTCTTACGATTTCAGCATGAGCATGTGAAACAATAACTTGTGGAAGTCTTGATGTTTCTTTTACGTTAAGAACAAAAACTCTTATTCTGTTGCCCGGTTTATAATATTCACCCGGAATTTGTTCTTTATAAGGCATTATAGCATCTGTTTTTCCGATGTTTACAATAACATTTCTGTTTTCAACACGTTGAATAATACCTGTAGTTAAAGTACCTTTTTTCTCCATAAATTCGTCAAGAACAAGTTTTCTTTCTGCTTCACGAATTCTTTGTGTAATAACTTGTTTAGCACTTTGAGCAGCAATACGACCAAAGTTTTCAGGAGTAACTTCAATCTTTACTTCATCTTCAAGTTCTACTTCATCATCAATTTCTTTTGCATCTTCAAGTGAAATTTCCAAATCAGGATCTTCAACATTTTCAACAACTAATTTTGTTCTGAATACACCAATTTCACCAGTTTGTTCATCTAATATTGCTTCTACGTTTGGAACATCTTTTTGTTTTAAATGTTTTTTATAAGCAGTAACCATTGCATCACATAAAGAAGAAATAATAACTTCTTTAGAAATACCTTTTTCTCTTTCTAACTCTTCACAAGCTTCAAATAATGCTGTTCCGATTTTAATCATCTTACTCTCTCCTATATTTCACTTGAATATAATCTTGCAGATATTATATTTTCTTTTTTTATTAATACATTTTTTTTATCTTTGTATGTATATACAGTTAATCCTTCGTTAGAATCAAAATCGACAATTTTTACTACAAATTGTTTTTCTCCTGATTCATCAATAGGTTGTTTTAACTTTAGGTTTATATCCTTTCCTTTAAAAATAAGGTATTCTTTTTCTGATTTTATTTTTCTTTCAATTCCCGGAGAACTAACTTCCAAGTAGTATTTGAAAGGTATAAGTTCTTCTAAAAAGTCAGATAAACTTCTTGAAACATTTTCGCAATCATCAAGATTAACTTCTCTTTCAAAAGAATAAATAAATATTCTCAGAAACCATCTGTGATTTTCTTTAACAAGTTCAACTTCAACAGGAACAAGACCAAATCTCATAAGAGTATTGTCTATTAATGGTTCAAGTTTTTCCATAAGTTCTCTTTTATTAACGTACTCAAATGGTGCACTATCATTTGTTTGAGATTTATTGTGTTTATCTCGCTTCAAGACTACCTTCCTTTCCGTTAAACCCTTAAGTAAATAAAAAAGAAACGGAACTCCGTTTCTCTAATCAACATAATTATATAATATCATAAGAAGAAATTTTTTAAAACAATCTTTCAAATTGTTTAATTAATTTTAACAATAATCTTAATTTTATTATTAGCTAAAGTAATTAATTACTAATATTGTTTGTTTCCAATGTGCGGGATTAGTAATATTTTTTACTAAAATCGGGTATAATATATTATGAGAAAAGGATTTAAAAATGAAATCAGTAAAAGAAGTTGCAACAGAAGCAAAAATATTAGATAAATTGAAGAATTATCCCAAATGTACTGAAATGGTTCAAGATTTGTTTTCTGATATTGAATTACAGGAAATGCAAGATTATGCCAATAATGTTTCAATAAAAAGACTAGGTTATAATGACCATGGACCTGTTCATATGAGGCAAGTTGCAATAAATGCAATAAAAATGCTAATTATTTTGCAAGAAGCAGGCATAAAAACTTCATTAGAAACAGAAGAAATAGGAACTTTTGAAGATAGTATGTGTGCTGTTGTAATTGCAGCATTAATGCATGATTTAGGTATGATGATAGGTAGACAAGACCACGAAGAAATGTCTGTTATGCTTGCAACTCCTATTATTGATAAAACATTAAATAAAATATTCCCCAATGATGTACATAAAAGAGTTGTAATAAAATCTTTAGCATTGGAAGCAATAATAGGCCACATGTCTTCAAGAAAGATACATTCACTTGAAGCAGGAATTATTCTTATAGCAGATGGTTGTGATATGACAAAAGGCAGGGCAAGAATACCTTTGGCTATTCATAATACCCCTAAAGTCGGAGATATTCATAAATATAGTGCAAATGCTATTACAAGAGTTGGTATAAGACACGGTGAAAATAAACCGATACAAATTGATATTGAAATGTCTTCTGAAGTCGGATTTTTCCAAATAGAAGAAGTTTTATTAACGAAAGTAGAATCAAGTCCTGCAAAACAGTACATTGAATTATATGCCGGAGTTACAGGTCAAGATAAAAAATGTTATTTATAATGTTTTTTCATCAAAATTAATTAAACTTTCCATTATATTGCAAAGTTCTAAAAATCTTTGCTTATTGTGGACGTAGTTGTATCCTAATACAACTTCAAGAGATGTAGCATTTGAATGCAGTGCTCTATCAATTCTTCTTGCGGAAGATGTAGGAATATTTCTTGCCCTTCTTGCAAGTTCAATTTCTTCTTCAGTCAGATATTGGGTTATTTTTTCCAGAAGTTCTGTTTGAAATGCCGCATTTACATAGTGAACAGTATATTTATGAAGACGTTTTAAATTAGATGTCATCATAATAGTTCTTTCTCTTATAAAGACTTCATATACAGCGTCACCAATGTGTGCATAATTTTTTATGTTTAATTCTTTCAAAATATAACTTTCTTTGCAGATAATACATAAATTTTATAATAAAATCAAATAAAGGCAAAATGCTTGCTTTTATTTAGCTGTTTTGTTCTACATCTTGAGTTGTGGAAAGTAAAATTTTACGTGTGAAATCTAAACAATTTGGAAATAATTCTTCTATTCTTGCTTGGAAGTTTTTATTGGTTAATTTACCACTGGTAACATATGAAACCATTTGGGCAAAAAGTTCCTTTCTTGCTGTAACATCATTAAATTGAACAAAGTCATCTGAAGTATCATAAACACCAAAATAATATTTAAAGTCATTATCTTTCAGTAGTTCTTTAAATGTTTGTCCTTGCGGTTTTCCCTCTTTTTCATCTATCTCAAACATATGCATTAAATCTGCAGTAATTGCGTTATCAAATTCTTTACTAAATGATGGCATATCTATGAACCTGGAAAAATTTTCTCCATTGATAATGCTTATGAAATCTTGTTTTTGTAAATTTAATAATCTGCCTTGGTTATAATCAAATGCATGGGCCATTTCATGAGCCAAAGATTCGTAAGTATTTTGTTCAACACCATTAATTGTAATTGCTTGATTATTTGCTTTTTCAGCAAAAATAATTTCTTTTGTTTTTGGTGATAATTCGTATTCTATTGCTCCAAATTTATCTAAACGCGGTTTACCGTCTTCTAAGATTGGTTTTTTTGAATGTCTATATTCTGCGTGTGATGATTCTGGGAACAAAAACATATCATCATAAATTTTAATAGATATTTCATTATCTATCATATTTTGTAATAGAATATTCTCAATCTGAGATAATTCTCTGATAAAAGATGTAATATACTCGTTTGAAACTCCGTCTTTACTTTTTGTCAGTAAAAAAGTTCTTTTAAGAAGTGATGATACCAGTTCAAATTTCTTCTCATCAGAGTCTTTTAAACTATTCAAAATTTCCTGAGCTTCCACAGATAATTTATCAATAATCGGCTTTTTCTTTACAGGAGTAGTTAATACATCAATATTGGTTAATTCTCGACCATAATACATTCTCATTGCATAAACAAATCGAGGATCAAGTTCTATATTGGAAACATTACCATTTGGAAGTATCATTCTGGAAATTTCTAAAGAACCATTTCTCTTAATAGTAATTGCACGTATTCTAAAAGTTTGTCCATTACTTAATTTAATATTTTGTCTTTCAATATAACTTGTTCCATCTTCTAATCTAATAGGATTTAATAATATTTCTTTACCCTCTATTTTATGTGGCAATTTATAAGGATTAGATTGTTCGCCATCACGTTGAATATCGAAAAATTTAGGATTTATTCCTTTTATTTCCTGCCAATAAATTGGATTAATTGGAGTGTTTTTTGCAGGAATTTTTCCTTTTCTTTCTAGCAAAGTTAAATCTTCATCACTTTGTTTCTTCTTTGGTGAAGAATCTATATTTTGTTTAATATTATGTATCTTATTAAATTCCATAAACTTACATTCCTTATAATAGTAACGACATAATTAAGTTTTTCTTTAATGTTCCATTGAAAATTATTTTAAATTATAAAATACATTTGTTGATATCATTGAAAAATAATAATATAGTAGTATTTATAATTATGAAGATACTATTGGTAACAGATTTATATCCTTTAGAAAATGAGCAAATAGCAAAGGCTCTTTATTATTTTGTGCAGGAGTGGCAAAAACAAGGTCATTGTGTAGAAGTAATAAGAGCAAATTTTATAATAAATACTCTTGTTCGCGGTCGTAAAATACAAAAAGAAAATATTTACTATGAAAATGGGACAAAGATTTATAATTTAAATTTTCATACACCGTTTTGGTTTGATGTATATAAAAAACTTCCTAAAGATTTTTCTTTAAAAAACTATGATGTAATTATTTCTCATATGCCTTGTGGGGCATTAATGGCTAATAAACTTTTGAAAAAGGATAGTATTAAGTATATATGTGCTGTACATATTTCAGATGTTGTAGTGCTTAAAAGCTTTTTATATCTTCCATTTAGAAATAAACTTAAAAATGCATATAAAAAAGCAGATAAAATAGCAGCAAGAAGTTATGTTCTCCAAAAGAAAATAGAGAAAATTATACCTGAAACTCAGAATAAGACTTTTGTTGCATATTCAGGAATTGATACTGATTATATATCTGACTCAATTAAAGCTACATTTAATAGGGACGAAGTGCAAATTTCGACAGTTGCTTCTTTAATAAAAAGAAAAAATATAGATGTAATAATAAATTCAATTGCAAACGTTAATCATAAAATTCATTTAACAATAATTGGTGATGGACCAGAACGCAGAAGGCTTGAGAAGCTTACTCAAAAACTTAATATTTCAGACAAAGTTACTTTTTTAGGCAGTATTGCAAGAGAAAAAGTAATTAGTAAATTAAAAGAGTCTGATATTTTTATTTTACTTAGTAGAAATGAAACCTTTGGTATAAGCTATCTTGAAGCTATGGCAACCGGAAATATTGTTATAGCAAAAAAAGAAGATGGTATTGATGGTATTATTCAAAATAGCCAAAATGGGTTTTTAATTAATTCGGAAGTGGGCGAATTAAAGTCTTGCATTGAAAATATAATAAAAATGAGTGATGAAGAAATCGAAATAATAAGACAAAAAAGTACAGATACTGTAAAAAGACTAACTATAAAAGAGTCTGCTGAAAATTATATTAATAATATTGTGAACAATGATAATATATAATTTCATATAAAATCATGTTTGTTTTATAATAAATTGCGCTGTGCGATTAAGAAGATATGGAAAATATGAAACAGGAAACATTAGCTGTTATAAAGAAGATGCTCAGTAAAAAATCCACGGATTTATTTATACAAGAAAGTAAAACAACTGAGTTAAAGAAAACATTAAATATATTTGATTTATTGATTTTAGGTGTTAGTGCTGTAGTAGGAACAGGAATTTTTACAATTATAGGTAGTGCTATAGTAGGTAGTTATGATGCTCCTGGTGCAGGTACAGCGGTAATATTTTCCATGTTAATAGCAGCTTTAGCAAGTTTATTTTCTGCATTGGCATATTCTGAAATTGCGGCAATGATACCGGTTGCAGGAAGTGCATATACTTTTACCTATGCAACAATGGGTGAATTTATGGCTTGGATGGTTGGTTGGGTTTTAATGCTTGAATATGCAATTGGTAATATTACAGTAGCTACTGCTTGGACAGGATATCTCGCACAACTTTTAAAAGGATTCAGGCATATTCTTCCTGATTTTGTAGTTAATTTCCCTTTATGGCTAAGAAATGATTTTCGTTCAATGTATGCAATTTGTGATAAATATGGTTGGGATGTACACGATAAGATGCCTTTTATAAATCTTCCGTTTGGAATAGAAATACCTGTTGCAATAAATATTCCGGCTATTTTTATAGTACTTCTTTTGACAATCTTATTGATAAAAGGAGTCAAAGAATCAACAAGAGTTGCCGGTATAATGGTATTTGTTAATTTATCAATAATAATATCATTTGTAATAGTTGGTGCAAAATATGTAGCACCTGATAATTGGATGCCTTTTGCTCCTAACGGCATAGAAGGTATTTTGGCTGGTACTTTTATAATTTTCTTTGCTTATATTGGATTTGATGCAATCTCAACAGCAGCTGAAGAAACAAAAAATCCGCAAAGAGATTTACCTATAGCAATTATCGGCACTCTAGTTTTATGTACAATTTTATATGTATCAGTTGCTCTAGTTTTAACCGGAATTGTTCCGCTAGGTAATATTGATACTCAAGCACCGTTAGCTCATGCTATGAGAGTTATAGGTAAAAATTGGTATGCAGGAGCTATTTCTGTTGGTGCATTATGTGCTTTAACTTCTGTTTTACTGGTATATCAATTAGGTACTACAAGAATTTTCTATGCAATTGCAAGAGATAACTTTTTACCGCAAAATATTATGAAAATTCACCCAAAGTTTAAAACACCACATATTATAACTTGGATTTCGGGTTTAATTGTAATTATCGGTTCTTTATTTATGGATTTGAATATATCAGCAGAGTTGTGTAATTATGGTACATTTGCATCATTCGTAATTATATGTATTGAAGTATTAATTCTGAGGAAAACAGAACCAAACAGACATAGACCATTTAAGGTTCCGTTTTGTCCTTTATTCCCAATTTTAGGCATAATAATGTGCAGCTGTTTTATGATATATAAAAGCATTTCAGGCGGAGATTCGTCAAAATATTTTTTATTATGGGTAATTATGGGGCTTGCCATATATATATTCTACGGATATAAAAATAAACGTATTAAAGAATGATCAAATATATCCGTTTTTGAAATAAATAATTGTTATAGTATTTATTCTTTTTTATGTTTGAAATAAAATGATAAAAGGAATAAAGGTATTAAGATGAAACACACAAAGTATTCTGCAGTAATAGTAGGTAGTGGTATAGCAGGGCTTTATGCAGCAATAAAGTTGCATAAAGAAGCAAAGCTAGAAAATGGTCTTTTGATTGTTACAAAATCGCAGTTAATTGAATCCAATTCAAAATATGCCCAAGGCGGAATGGTTTGTGTAATGCCGGAAAATAAATTAGATTCTTGTACTCTGCATATAGAAGACACTATCAAAGCAGGTGCAGGTTTAACAGATGCAAAGGTTGCAGCTTTTATTTCTGAGAAAAGTGCCGAAGTAGTAAAAGAATTACAGAATTTAGGTGTAGATTTTGATAGGGATGAAAATAATAAATTAAAATTTACAA
>CALUQL010000025.1 GCA_944322895.1 Candidatus Gastranaerophilales bacterium | reverse complement strand
GCAAGCAATACTCCTGCCATATAACAAGAACGCTCCATTGTATGATGTGCCAGTTTTAGTATTTGACCGGATGAGCCAAATATTACTTCTTGAGAAGCAATATACCCTGGCATTCTTACTGAGTGAATATGAATATTTGCTTCAGAATTTCCACCTCTTGAGCCTTTTATTAATTCTGTTTCAGGGCAATTGCCAAATGTAAAATCAGAATTTACTTCAGCCATAAGTTGAGCTGTTTTTATTGCAGTACCAGATGGAGCATCTTTCTTTTGATTGTGATGTAATTCAATTATTTCAGCGTTATTAAAATATTTTGCAGCCTGCTTTGCAAACATCATTAGTAATACAGCTCCTGTTGAAAAATTTGGCGCTATTAAACATCCTGTCTTATTTTCTTTTGTTAATTTTTCTATTTCTTTTAATTGATTCTCTTTCAACCCAGTTGTTCCGATTACTGATTTGACTTGATGTTTTATATATGCACATACGTGTTCATATATTCCTGATGGTTGTGTAAAATCAACAACTACATCGGGTTTCTTTGTTTCTATTGCTTTTTCTATGTCTGTTTCTATTAAAATATTGCAAGCTTTTCCTTCTGCTGCTAGACCTACATCTGTTCCTTCGCCTAGAATATCAACAGCCATTACAAGTGTTGTTGTATCATCATTTATTACAGCTTTTACAACTTCTTTGCCCATTTTTCCGAGCGCACCTACGACACCAACTTTAATCATTTTATTTCCTCTCTTTTCACATCTGTTATCATAACACGCTTTTTTTATTTGTAAAAATAACTCCTTGTTTAATATAGGAAAATATGTTAGGATTATTGAAAGCATGAGGTGTTAAATGACAAAAAATAACAAATTTAAAAATTACGAAATGTATGAAAAAATAACTACTGTAGGTATAAATTTATCTGTTATTTCCAGTATAGTTAAATTTCTAGATGTATCTATGAATGACTCAACAAATTTCTCAAACGCTGATATTCATAATTTGGTAATAACTTTGAAGAAAATGTTAAATTTGGTTATCTCTGATTATTATGAAATAGAACAGTATATAGATGCGTAAAAATGTTGACCTTTTGATATGAATTTATTAATATTTATCTATATTGTTAGTTAGGAGATATTATGCCACAGCCATTCTCATCAGGTCCAATGAAAAAAAGAACTTCTGTTTTAGTATTTCTTAAAGGAACTACAGCTCCTTTAGTTTTGTATGTTGATAGTCCTATAGATGTTTATGAGGAATTAGCTCAAATCTTAAAGCAAAATTCTCCTACACCTAGATTAATAGAAAAAAATACAAACGGTCCTATTAGAAAAGTTTGTATTCTTTCTACCCAAATTTGCGCTGTTGCTTTGCAAGATGAGCAATACTTATAATTATTTCATATCCAGTAGAATCTTTGTTGTCTCTTTTATTAGTCCTGCTGCCCATTTTAGTATTAGAATACCTCCAAGTATTCCTATTATTGAGTCGAGGCTTGTAATCTGAAAATATTTTCCTGCAAGCAGTGCTATAATCGCTAAAACTGATGTTAAAGCATCTGCCAATATATGTAAGTATGCTGCTTTATAATTGTAGTCTTCATCTGTGTGATTATCTTCTTTATTTTCTTCTTCTGTTTTTTCGTGGCAATGGTTATGTTTGCTTTCCATTATAAAAATACATACTGTATTTACTATTAAACCTATAATTGCAACTAAGATTGCATCATCAAAATTAATTTTTAACGGATGTATGAATCTGTCTATAGCTTCAACCATTATCCAAAATCCAGTTAAACCTAAGAAAAGTGAACTTGTGTATCCAGCAAGTGTTCCTATTTTATCAGTTCCATTCTTAAATCTATCTGAATTTGCTAGTTTTCTGGTTAATACATATGCTAAAAAGGTTAATGATAGTGCAAGTGCATGTGTTCCCATATGGTATCCGTCTGCCAGTAATGCCATTGAGTTTGTAATATATCCATATAAAATTTCGGCAAACATTGCTATAATCGTGAATATAATTACAATCAACGTTCTTTTTTCGTTTTCTTTACAGATTTCTTCTTTGTGTTCGTGCATATATACCTCTATTTAACTATAATCTTTCACTTAAATATTGATTGTAGTTTTCTAAAAATTCTTTTATAATCTTTAATTTTTTTTCTTCTATTTTGTTAAAGTAGTTTAAATCTCCCGAACAAAAAGAACTGTGTATTTTTTCGTGTTCATTAAATGCAATTTTACCTTGCTGAGTTAAATTGTAGTATATTTCTTTTTTGTTCGATTTATCTGTATATGTTTCTATAAAGCCTTTATTAATTAATTTCTTTATTATTTTACTTATACCGCCTCGCGTTATATTCAAAAGTTCTGATAATTTAGTTACATTTGCTCGCTCTATTGTGCCAATGTAATTGATGCAGTGCATTTCAGAAAAACTTAAATCCTTTAGTAATTCGCCTGATTTTTCTTTCAAATGTTTATCTATTTGTTCTTGTTTTCTTGCTATATCTTTTATTAAGTCCAGAAGTTCTTCATTCATAATAATATTGTTTCCTTGTCAACAATATTATTATGACTCTGTTTTGTTTCCTTGTCAACAAAAAATAAGAAATGTTAAGTAGTTTTCATATCAATAAGAATTTTTACTGTATTTTTTATCAGTTTGAAAGCCCAAATTATAATCAAAATTGCGCCAATTATTCCTGTTAGTGCATCTAAGTGAATACAATTAAACATTTTTCCAAAGAAAAGTGCGAAAATTGTTAGAATTGAAATTAAAACATCTGAAAGTATATGTAGGTATGCTGCAAGATAATTGTAATCTTTATTTTTGTACTTTTTATGTTTATGTCGTTGGAATTTTCCTTCCATAATTGCAACACAAATAAAATTAATAATTAGTGCAAAAATTGAAGCATAGATTGCTTCTGTAAACTTAATTTGCTCGGGATGAAAAAATCTTTCTGCCGATTCAATAAATATATGAATACCTGCAAATGTTAACATTAATGCACTTGTGTATCCGGCTAAAACACCTATTTTATCTGTACCATTCTCAAATAACGGAGAATCCTTTAATTTTCTGGATATAACATAAACAATGTAGGTAAGCCCAAGAGTTACAACATGCATACCCATATGATAACCTTCAGCTAAGAGTGACATTGATTGTGTTATATATCCAAAAACAATTTCACCTATCATCGCAAAAATGGTTAATAATACTATAATTAGAATGTTTTTTTCTTTTCGTAATCTTATAAGGTATTCAAGTCTTTTTTCGTGCATTTTATTTACTTTCAACTAACTTTTTAAATGCATTGAAGTCTTCTATTGTATCTATACCGATTGCATCGTATTCAACAACAGATGTTTTTATTTTCATACCGTTATATAAGGCTCTTAATTGTTCAAGACTTTCTGCTTGTTCTATTTCGGGTTGTGGAAATTTTGTTATTTTAAATAATGCTTCACGCTTATAGCCGTAAATTCCTATATGTTTATAAAATTTTGCTATTCCCATATTTCTTTCGTAAGGAATTTTTGAGCGTGAAAAATACATTGCATATCCGTTTATATCTTTTACGCATTTAACCATATTCGGATCATCTACATCTTCATTTTTGATTTCTGAAACAAGAGTAGATATATCTGCATTATTATCTTCTTTCAACAGTTTTATCACTTCTTCAACGCAAGATGTATTTATCATTGGTTCATCACCTTGCAAATTTATTATGTATGAAAGTTCAGGATATTTTTCTGCTACTTCGACTATTCTGTCACTTCCGCATTTATGATGTTCCGATGTCATTTCTACATTTGCACCAAATGATTTTGCACAATCATATATTTCTTTATTATCAGTTGCAATAATTACAATATCTGCTGATTTTACTTGAATTGCTTTCTCCCATACCCATTGTATTATTGGCTTATTACATACTTTTAATAAAGGCTTTCCTTGTAATCTTTTTGAACCATATCTTGCAGGTATTATTATTGCAGTTTTTGACATCTTAGTCCTCCCTCTGAACTACGAAAGCAATCCATTCTTTTTGTCTCATTTCTTCTATCATTTTTAAATTATTATTTTTGATTGCTTCTAATACAACATCTTCTTTCCCTTCAAGAATACCACTTAAAACAATTTTTGCTCCTTTTTTCATTATTCTTTTTAAATCAGGCATAATCGCAGCCAGTACATTATGTAGAATATTTGCAAATACAAAATCATATTTTCCAGAATTTAAAATATCTGATGTTGCATTTTTAAATTTTATAGAAAGTTCTTGATTAACTTTTGCATTTATTTGAGATGTTTCAACTGCTATTTCATCTGTATCTACAGCATCTGCTTCTTTTGCACCAAGTTTCATTGCACATATTGCCAGTATTCCTGAACCACATCCTATGTCTGCAATTACTGAGTTTTTTGCCATATATTTTTCACAAGCTTTTACACATAATTGCGTTGTAGCATGAGTGCCTGTTCCAAAAGCATTACCTGGATCTATATTTACAATGATTTCATTTTCTTTTGCTTCATATTTTTCCCAAGTTGGACAGATTACTATTTTCTCTGATATTTTAGACGGCTTCCAATGTTCTTTCCATTTTTTAGACCAGTCTACTATTTCTTGTTTCTTTATTGAAACATTCCAGCTTCCTATATCACAATTGAAAATGTGTTTATCAATCAAATCTTGTCTTTGTGCGTGGAAAAAAGCTTGTACGTTATCAAAATCCAATATATCTGCAACGATATAGGCTTTTAATGTATTTTCAGTAGTTGATACAAGCTCTAAATTCTTATATTTTTCTTCTGCAGTTACTATACCTTCGCAGTCAAATTCTGTTTGTACTATATCACAAACTATATCTGCACAAATCGGATTTATTTCAATACATACTTCCCAATATGTTTTATCAACTATTGACAAAATACACCCATTCTTCTGAATTTATTGTATCTTTCATCTCTCAATGTTTCAGGTTCAATACCCTTTAACTCATTGATTTCTTTTATAATTGCATTTTTTAATTCTGTACCCATTGCTTCATAGTCATTATGAGCACCGCCTAAAGGCTCTTTAACAATTCCGTCAATTATTTCAAGTTTCAATAAATCTTCACTTGTGATTTTTAAAGCTTCTGCAGCTACATCTGCTTTAGAGGCATCTCTCCATAATATTGATGCGCAGCCTTCAGGTGAAATAACTGTATAATAAGAATGTTCAAGCATTAATACTCTATCAGCAACTGCTAGACCCAAGGCACCACCACTACATCCTTCGCCTGTGATAACAGCAATTATTGGAACATTTAGTTTTGCCATTTCTTTTAGGTTCACTGCTATTGCTGTTCCTTGAGCTGTTTCTTCAGCTTTCATTCCGGGATATGCCCCTGGAGTATCAATTAATGTTACTATCGGTAAATTAAATTTATTTGCGTGATAGAACAATCTTAATGCTTTTCTGTAGCCTTGAGGTTGTGGCATACCAAAGTTATATATAAGATTTTCTTTTGTTGTCTTACCTTTTTGTGTTCCGATTATAACTACACTTTGACCGTCTATTTTTGCAATACCGCCTATTATTGCTCTATCATCAGTACCTTCTCTATCTCCGTGTAATTCTATAAAATCTGTTGTCATCAATTTTATGTAATCCAAGAAGGTTGGTCTATCGGCATGTCTTGCAATTTGCAGTCTTTGTGCCGGTGTTAGCTTTGAATATAACTCTTTCTTATATTCTAACGCTTGTTTTTCAAATGTTTCTATTTGATCTGATACATCCATACCTGATGACTCACTTATTTTTTTTAGTTCTTGTATTTTTTCTTCAATTTCGTATAAAGGTTTCTCAAATTCTAAAATAGCCATACCCTTCTCCTACTTCGTATGCAAGTTGATTAATTTTGCTAATGTTGGTTTTAAATCTGCCCTTGATGAAATCATATCTATTTGACCATATTTCATTAAGTAATTAGCTGTTTGGAAATCAGCCGGAAGACTTTGTCTTATTGTTTGTTCTATAACACGTCTTCCTGCAAAACCAATTCTTGCATCTTGCTCAGCTATGATAATATCACCAAGTGTTGCAAAACTTGCAGTAACTCCGCCAAAAGTAGGTTCTGTTAGTACTGTAATATATAATAAACCTGCTTCATTTAATCTTGCAACTGCACAACTGGTCTTAGCCATTTGCATTAAGCTTAGTATACTTTCTTGCATTCTGGCTCCACCTGATGCGGTTATTGCTATCATCGGGATTTTTCTTTTTAATGCTTCTTCCATGGCAAGTGTTACTTTTTCACCTACTACACTTCCCATCGAGCCGCCCATAAATTCAAAATCCATAACTGCTGCAGCAACTTCATGCCCGTCTATTTTTCCGACGCCTGAAATTACTGCTTCATTCATATTTGTTTTTGCTTTTGCTTGACTAATTCTTTTTTTATAGGCTTCTGTATCTGTAAATTCTAATGGATCTGCAGTTGTTATATTGCCGAATAATTCTTCAAATGTACCTTCATCAAATATTTGATTTATACGTGTTCTTGCATTTATTCTAAAGTGATAACCGCATTTTGGACAAACTTCCAAGTTCTCTTCCACTTCTTTTCTTAGTAGTTGAGCATTACAATTATAACATTTGACCCAAAGTTTACCTATGCTATCATCTATTTGTGCATCTTGGTTCCTTCTTGCTATTTGCATTTCTTTTCGTTGTTCGAACCAATCCTTTACTGTCATAAAAGACTTCCTCCGCTAATCTACTGGCTCTTTTAAGATAAATTCTTCTCTTATATTATACAACAAATATCCAAATGCGTTATATTATACTCCTGTTTATTAGTTATTTTTTTACATTTTTTCAGGAGCATCAACTGCTATTAATTTCATTGCGGATTTTAAAATGATTGTTACAGCTTTTACAATCGAAAGTCTTGCTATCATCAATTTTTCATCATCTACTAGCACTTTTGTATATGAATAAAACTGATGGAAACTAGCTGCGAGTTCTTGTAAATATTTTGTTATAAGATATGGTGTTCTGTTTCTTGCAGCTGTTTGTACTACTGCTTTATATTCTTCCAGTTTCAAAATTAATTTTTTTGTTGTTTCAATTACTTTTTCATCTTCACTTTGCCATAAAATTTCAAAGTCTTTTGAGTTTAATTCATTGATTTTGTTTTCTAAATCAGTAATCGTTGCATTTTCTTTTGTTTTGTTAATTATATCGAATTTTTCTTGAACAGCGTGTCTTAATATTGAACAAGCTCTTGCGTGTGCATATTGAACATAAAATACAGGATTTTCATCTGTTTTTGATTTCGCAAGTTCTACATCAAAATCAAGTGTAGTGTCAATGCTTCTCATAATCATCCAGTATCTTGTTGCATCAACTCCTACTTCGTCTATTAACTCATCGAGAGTTATCATCTTAGTTCTTTTACCCATTCTTACTTGTTCACCATTCATAACTAAGTTAACAAGCTGACCTAAAAGAACTTCTAATGAGTTCGGATTGTATCCTAATACCTCTATAGATGCACGCATTCTTGGAATATAACCGTGGTGATCTGCTCCCCATATATTCAAAAGAGTATCAAATCCTCTTTGTAATTTGTTGTAATGATATGCTATATCAGCTGTTAAGTATGTATATGCTCCATCTGATTTTTTTATTACTCTGTCTTGATCATCACCATATTTTGATGAAGCAAACCATAGTGCTCCGTCTTTTTCATATAACACACCTAAATCATTCAGTTTCTTTATGCATTCTTCTACTTTTCCTGATTCATGCAGTGTTAATTCACTGAAATAATTGTCAAAATGTGTATGGAAATTTTCAAGTAATGCTTTTTGCATACTTAACATTTTTAATCTTGCATATTTACAAATATATTTTAAATTTTCAGGATTGAATTCACCATTATATTTGTTTTTAATTTCTTCTGCTTTTTCTTTTTCTTCTTTTAAAAATTCTTTAGCAACAGGTATAAGATATTCACCTGTATAGAAATTTTTTGCTTCTTCTTCATCTGTAGGAAAGTCTATATCTATATTTAATTCTTTTAGAATTCTAATATACAAGGATTTTCCAAGTTTTTGTATTTGACTTCCTGCATCATTTATATAAAACTCCTGATATACGTCATAACCTGAGTATTTCATTACATTTGCTAATGCACTTCCCATTGCAGCCCATCTTCCGTGTCCTATATGAAAAGGACCTGTAGGATTTGCACTTACATATTCTAATATGACTTTTGAATTGTTTCCGATATTATTTTTTGCAAAATCAAGTTTCTTTTCCAAAACTTCAGCAAGAATGTTGTTCAACATATCACTATGTAATTTAAAATTTATAAAACCTGCTGTTACGTTTATATCAAAGTTTGTTTTGTCTATATTCTCAGAAATTAACTCTGCTATTTTCACAGGAGGAAGTTTTGCGTATCTCGAAAGCGATGATACGTTTACAGCAAAATCACCAAATTGAATATTTTTAGGCACTTCAGATTGCAAAGCGAACTCATTATCTTGCGTCATTTGACCAAGACTTTTATTCTTAACCAAATCTCTAATTGAAGTGTTAACTTTTTCTAAAAAATATTCTTTTAACATAATTCTACTTTCTTAATGTCTATACATTTATAAACTATAGCAAAAAAATGTTAAAAGAGTGTTTTTCTATAAAATATTATTCTTCTTTTAGTTCTTTAATTTTTTTCTTAATGCAAACTTCATAAATATCTATGTTACTATTAAATTTATCAAAATTTCTTAATAGTATCTTAAGTCTTTTTACAGTACTATCCTCTAATAATGTAACTTTTGTTTCCATATTTCCTCGAAATAAACATTAAAAGCATGAACAAATATTATGTATATGTCTTTTAATATGTTATTCCACTTTTTGTTATTATATAAACTGTTAAAATTTACATTATTAATTTGTTTTGATAATTTAGTTATTAATATTTTCAGCTATCACGAGGCAACTAATAATTTTTCATCAACAATAACTTTATATAAGTCTATATTTGAACTTATATTGTCTATGTCATCAATAAGTTTTTTTATCTCAATGTTGATATCTTGAGTTGTTAATGATTCACAGCTAAGCATATTTTCTTCTCCAAAAACTAACTCTTTAGTTATCGACATTTTTATATTTAAACTTTAGTTTTTTTTTTATTTGTTTACATAAATTAAAATTGGAAGTACAAAAATTCAGAAACTTTGTTTATGGAAAGAACTGAAATTATGAGCATAATTAAAGTTATCGCAAAGTATATCCTATTTGGTTGCAGTTTTTTTGAAAATTCAACTGAATTATTAATAAAGAAAACAAGTATAAAAGAAGCAATTAAAAGTAAGATGCTGATTTTAACAGCTCCATTTTCAAACGAGAATCTTAATTTATCAATAATAATTGGTGCAAATCCATTCATTCCTAGCATTGATTTAATTATTTGATTTGCTTTTTCAATACTAGAAGCTCTAAAATACACCCAAGTTGTATTAAGAAATAAAAAAGTTATCAAACCCGAAATACAATGCGGAATTTTTATATTAAATTTTTCCCAAATTCTATGAAAACAAGCTGCCGTTCCATGCATAATCCCCCAAATGATAAATGTCCAGTTTGCACCATGCCAAATACCACCTATTAAGAAAGTAACAAATAAATTTCTGTATGTTTTTAAAGTTCCTTTTCTATTACCGCCAAGTGGAATATAAATATAATCTCTTAAAAATTTAGATAAAGTTATATGCCACCTTCTCCAAAAATCTTGAATATTGTCTGCTTTATATGGTGAATTAAAGTTTTGAGGCAGTATTATATTAAATAAATAACCAATACCCATTGCCATATCGCAGTAACCTGAAAAATCAAAATATAATTGCATTGTATATGATATACTTGCACACCAAGCTTCAAGAGTAGTAAGTATAATATTACTATCAAATGTACCTCTAACAAAAACAGAGAAAGTATCTGCAATCATAACTTTTTTAAACAATCCAATTGAAAGTAAAAATAAACCTATTGATATATTTTTCTGATTTATGAATCTATTTCTTAAATATGCAAATTGGGGCATCATTTCTTTATGATGAACAATTGGTCCTGCTATTAATTGAGGGAAAAATGTTACAAACAAAGCATATGTTAAAAAATCATATTCTTTAGTTTTATGCTCGTAACTGTCTACAATGTATGCTATTTGCTGGAATGTAAAAAAACTGATGGCCAATGGAAGCATAATATTCATATAATTAAAATTTGAAGAAAATAATGCATTTATATTTTCTATTAAAAAGTTAAAATATTTGTAATAACATAAAATACCTACATTTACTGTTATAGCAAATATCAGCAGAAGTTTACGATTTATTTTTAACTTTTTGTCATTAGTCAATGTTGAACCAACGGAGTAGTTAAAAAGCATTGAAATTAAAATTAATGGAAGATAATCTATTTTCCAGTATGAATAAAAACCTAATGAGGCTATGACAAGCCAAGCGGTTGCCATTTTTACAAGCTTAATTTTATTTAAAAGAAAGTATATAAAAAATGTTATCGGCAGAAATATAAACAAAAATTCTATTGAATTAAACAGCATTATTTACTCCATTCTCTTACTTTTTCTATTATCTCAGGATTTATCTTTATATAATTTTCAAAATTAATATTATCTTTTGTTATTACTTGCATTACATTATTTTTTGTTATGTATATTCCGAAATCACTATTATTTAGAAATAATTTATCAGTCATTTTTTTTCGAAGAATAGAAGATGGATGAACACTATCTCTCCAATTTTGTATATCCGGTTTGATTTCTTCAGTTGTATATTCATTGATTAGTGCAAAATCATAATAAGGTTGTATGTCTGCAAGTTTTTGCTTAAATTTATAAAAATTCGGCATGTTATTTGTATTGTAAATTAAAATTCTTTCCGCTATATGCATTGTCGTTGTAAAAAATACGACATTTACTCCTCTTGCTTCAGTATATTTAATAAATTCTTGTAATTCGTCGAATTTTGAATCATCTAAATCGTAGTTTTGATAATAATCTATATAATATTTATTTATAGATGCCTCAAATCTGTGAAAAATTCTTTTATTATATCTTTTTTCATAACCGTATTCATATTGAATTTCTTTTTGTTTCTTAAAAAACTGTTTTGCATTTTTAATAATAGTTTTAACAGAATCATTAAAGGTATTTAATGATAAAATTAAAGGTAAAAGTTCTTCTTTTTCTATAGTTAAACTTTTTATTTGCCTAAGTTTTTCTGCTTCAGCATTTATTGTTTTTTGAAATCTAAAAAAATCCAAACCTAAATATATTGTCTTTATTTCTGGATGTAGCATCATTGCATTTTTTGCCATAATTATTGATTCCTCAAATGTTGAACCGCTTATAGCTAAATTTTTTACATTTCCTCCGAGTATTTTTGACTCATATTCTTCATTTGAACCTTCCCACGTTTTTGAAGAACCAACCCAAATTGCAATAACATCTTTATTGTACAATTTTAATGCAGGAATTTTAGAAAACCTGTGATTTTTATCTATACAAGGTTTTGTTTCATTAAAAAATTTATATTGATTAAAAACTGCATAAGGATCAATAATGTAGTTTAAAATTGAAACTATAAATACAATAATTATTGATGTAAATATTAAAATTCTATTGTATTTCTTGTAATTCATTATTAGTAATTTTTCCTATTATTTTTGTCCAAGTTTTATTATTTATCTCCCATTGATGTAATTTTTTTTCATTTTGAGCGTTATGTTCAGCTATATTTTCTTTTGTTATTAGTTTTCCATAGTTATTTGAATGTTTTACAATATAATTGATAATTAATTCACCAGTCAACGTTGTGGAATGGGAACATTCCATAAAATATTTTGTATTTTCATTTATTTCCTCAGTTGTAATATTATTTACAAAATCAAAATCTATATAAGAAAAACTTTCTGCTAATTTTGTTTTCCACTCATTGAATAAAGGAAGATAACCAAGTTGCTTAATTACGCATATATCTGTTACATGGGTTGGATTAGTATAAAAGATTATATTATATCCCTTGTTTTCCATTTCATTTTTAAACTTTATGAGTTTGTCAAATTCTGAATCCGCTAGCTTTGCGGAATTATAATTATTTGAGTATTGCTTTAATTTTTTTATAAAATAGGTCTTTTTGTCATATGATTTATTCTTTTTACTGCATAAATTGGATATTAAAGTATTTACGCTTGCAAGTGTAGTATTAAATGAAACCAATAAAGGATTTATCTCAGATAAAGTCAATTCTTTTTTATTTGATAAGTTTACTTCTCTTTTATTGTCTCTATTTTTTTCAAGGAAACGAAAAAAATCCAAGCCTATATATATCGTTTTTATCTCTGGATGTATTAAAATTGCATTATATGCGATTTTAAATGTTTCATCATGTGAAAGGGCATTCATTCCTAAATTTTTTGTATTTTTTCCTGTTAGATGGGTGTAATATTCCTCAGAAATACTTGAATTAACTCTTGATGAACCTAAAAAAATAGATTCTAATGGTTTATTATCAAGTTTTAGTCCAACTATTTTTGTTATTCTTTGATTCCTATCTTTATCTGTTTTTATTTTATTTATATATTCTATTTTTGGTGTGTTAAAAATACAAAACGGGTCAATCAGAACGTTAAAACATATTACAAATATAAAAATGCTAAAAAAAATACTTAGTAATTTCATATTATATTCTTGCCAAATTTCCTTAGTCATTATTAGATTTATTCCTCATCTATTTCATACAGCATTCTATATTCTTCACTTAGTTTCATTTCGTATTTTTTGTTAATTATTCCGTTTATTCGATATAAAAATTTATTTGAAGAAATTAGTAATAATCTTAATTTTTTGTCTAGTATTATTTCATGCGGATTAAGACCTAGTTCATTAATCAACTCTAAAAATTTTCTTCTGTATTTTTTATAGTCTGAAATTTGAGAACTTCTGTATTTTAAAATTGAATATGGTAGTTTATACTTACCAATTAAACTATGCTCTTTGTAAAAAACATATATCTGTTTAAAAATATCAAAAATTTGATATTTTTGTTCGATTTTACCCTTCCCCATTATGGAAGATTTTCTTTGTCTGTAATAATACATTCCGCAATTGCATTGAACAGCTTCGTTTAGAAACGGCATTAGTGTAAAGTAGAAATATTCATCTTCATAAATATATTTTGCTGGAAACTTTAAATTATTTTTTTCAAGAAATTCTTTTTTATATAATTTTGACCAAGGTAAGGAATTTGTATGCCTTTCTTGTATATATGATGGTGTAACAGTATAAATCCCATTTTTGAAGGGATGTTTTATAAATGGTTTTTGCGTTTTTAAATCATCTTCATAAAATGCATTAATATTGTCGTTGATTACAATATCTGCATTTTCTTTCTCTGCTGTTTTATACATGTTTTCAAGATATTCATTTGATATTAAATCATCATTATCAATAAAATAAATATATTTCCCTCTTGCACATTTAATTCCATAATTTCTGCCTTCTGATGAAGAACCTGATTTCTCTTTATTTATAACTTTTATCCTTGAGTCATATCTTTTAAAAGTTTCTAATATTTTAGTTGTATTATCTGTCGAGCTTTCATTTACACATATTATTTCTATATCTTTTATTGTTTGATTAATTATCGAATTTAAACATTGTGCTATATATTTTTCTGCATTATATATAGGAATTACTACTGAGATTTTTATATCGTTTAGTTTTATCTTGGTTTCTGCAATATTTACATATTTTTGTGCAAAATTATCCCAGCTTAGTTGCTTTACAGAATAATTTGCATTTCTTGAAATCCTTATGTAATCTTCGTCACTTAAAAAGATTGCTTTCTCCATTTTCTCTACCAGCATTTTTGTTTTATTTTTTTCAGAATAATCAATAATTATTCCATTTTCATTGTCTTTAATTAAATCAGCTGCACCACAAACAGATGACACAATTGGAATTTTAGAAAATGACATTGCTTCTGTTACAACCAATCCAAAAGCTTCTTTTATAGAAGGAATTAACATAAAATTAATCGATTGATAAAATTTAGTCATATCCTTTTGAACATTTAAAAATTCTGTAAATTTTTCAATACCTAGAATTTTAGCAAGAAAAATAAGCTTTTTTTTGTTCTTTTTTACTATGAACTTTACTTTAAAGTTTTTATATTTTCTTTTTAATCTTAGTATTGCGAATAAAACTATAAATCCGCCTTTATATCCGAATTTACCAGCTATAATACCAAAATTAATACATTTCCTGTCTGGGAGTATAATATTTTCTTCTTTATATTCAACCCCAGGGTATAAAAGCTGAATTTTCCATTCGGGAATTTTATAATTTTTAGTATAGTCATCTTTTAAAATATTTGATGAGACAACGATATTTGATATTAAACCAGCATTTTGTTTTGCTATTTTATCCTTTTTTAGTTTCTTATTATGTGATTTACTAAATACAGTTTTTAAAATTGATGGGATTTTTACAAGTTTTTGTTCAAACGCATAAGAATGGTTATGTGAAAATGTAATATTTGATTCACATTCAAGATTTGTTGATAATACCAAATCATAATCTTTTAATTTTGTTTTATAGTTATTATTTTTCAAATAAATATTTACTATATTACTCTTTTCAACAAATGAAACAGATGTATATATATCCACATCATAATTTCTTTTAATCAACTCTTTTATTATATAATAATTGACCTTTTCTCCACCGCCATAAAACACATTTTCATTATATTCACTAACAACAAATGCAGCTCTTTTTTTCATACTTTTTTTATTTATTCCCTTTTGTATATTTTAGGATATTAATGTCTGATTTAATAAAACATTGTATTGGCTAAAAATATTTCGATATAACAACAATCCTAAATATGAGCATCTGAATTTAAATTTGATTTTAAAATTTAATATAGTATACAAATGTCCATTTGTCAAAATAAAAAATAGTCATAAATATTGTTTAAAAATAGACATAAACGTCTTAAAATCAAATGGCAAATTAAAATAAGGATGTTGTGTATGCTACTTGAAACCGATAAAAAAATAATCGGACAAAAAATAAAAGAATACAGAAAGCGTAAACACCTAACTCAAGCTCAGTTAGCTGAGCTTGTTGATTTAAATGAAAAACAAATTTACAGGATAGAATCAGGGTATAATTATCCTACATATTTAACTTTTGTAAAAATAGTTAATGTTTTAGAAATTGATATCAATGATTTCACTGTTGGTATAGAAGTAGAATCAAATCCACTAAAAGACAGTATTATTCATATTGCAAATACTTCTTCAAATATTGAGCTTAAAACTTATTACGAACTTATTAAAATAATACGCAAAAATTTAATTAATAAGTAAATTGTACATAATAATTGAAGCACTAACTGATAAATTTAATGATTCTACATTGTTATTCATTTTAAGTATTATATTTTTATCCGCAATATTGATAAGTTCATTAGATAATCCATTAGCTTCAGAACCAAACATAATAATATATTTTTTTATATTTTTGCACTCTTCAATAGAATTTGTATTTTTTTCATATAAGGCTGTTGCAATTTTATTGAAATCTTTAAATTTGTTTTTGATTTCTTCTGTATTTTTTATTATTATGATTGGAATTTTAAAAAAATTGCCCGCTGCTGAACGTATTACCTTTGATGAGTACATATCAACACAATCTTTGTATAATATTATTCCTTCTATTCCGAATGCGGAGGCACTTCTTATTATTGTGCCTAAATTGCCAGGGTCACTTATTGAATCTAAAAGTATTAATTTATTTTTTTTTATATAATCGTTTATTTTGTATTCTTTTTTCTTTGCAACTGCAAGAATCTCACAAGTCGAACTTGTTGTAGAAATTTTTTTCATTATTGATTCATCAATAATTTTTACAGTGTATTTCTCTGTGTCAAAAGCTTTTATTGCGTATATTTCTTTTATATCAATATTATTTTCTATTAGTTCTTCAACGGCTTTAATGCCTTCAACAATAAATAGACCCAATTCATCTCTATATTTTTTTTGATGAAGTTTTACTATTTCTTTGATTCGGTTATTTGAAATACTATTTATAGAAGACATGCATTTGCCTGCCATTTCATATAGTAATATTTTTCATAATCGTTCATTGAAGAAAAATCAACTAGTTTTATTTCAAACGGAAAACGAGAAAGTGAATTCATTGTAATTTTATCTTCTTCATATTTTGCATATACAGTATTTTCAAGTCTAATACCGCCCCAGCCTTCTTTATAGACTCCTGGCTCGATAGAAAATACGGTATTTTCTATTATCTTTGTTTTTGCAGCATCAGATGATGAAACTCTTGGAGGAATTTCATGTACACCAATTCCTACACCATGCCCGGTTCCATGTGCAAATGCAAAGTCTTCAGAAATTGATTTTTCTATTGTTTCTCTTGCTATTTTATCTATATTAAAATATGCAGACTTTTTATTGTATTTATTATAACAAGCGTTTAAAAAAGCTTTAAGAACAGCTGTATATGCTGCTTTTTGTTCTGAAGTCGGCGTTCCTTTTACGAAGGTTCTTGTTGTATCTGTCGCAAGACCACCTTCATAGTATCCGCCATAATCTATCAACAATAAGTCACCATCATTAACCATTTTTTCTTTTGATGGTGTTGAGTAGTGGATTATTGATGTATTTGATCCCGCGGCTACTATTGGTTTAAAACTTAGCGATAATGCTCCATTCTCTTTCATTGATTTAATAAGTGCTTCATAATAGTCATATTCAGAATATATTGTTTCTGAATTTAACATATCATATACTATTTTTAGTGCTTTATCTGCCCTTTCAAAACAGTGCTTCAAATGGGCAATTTCATTATCATTTTTTACTGTTTTATATAATTTGAAATAGCTTGGCAATATTTTATTTGATTGGTTTATCAATTTATAGTCATATATTGTCAATTGTTCTTCATCTATGAATAATTCGGATCTATCTAAACTTTTTAGAGTTGTTTCATATTCTGATAATTTTTTTATTTCAAAATTTTCTCCAATATGTGGAAGTGTGCAGTTAGTAAAAATAATTACTTTAGATTCATTTATTATTGCTTTTGCAGGGAATATTGCACTATATTCAAAATCATATGAGCGTAAATTTGTTAGGTATGCAATATCTTCTAGTGATGTTATTAAAATATTAAAGTTGTTACCTAGATATTCTTTGATTTTTGTATATTTTTCATCCGGAGTTATGCCTGCAATTTTTGTATCAATTTTGAAGATGTTGTAGTTTGTCTCATTTATTAAGTCTTTTTTATATTCAATTACAGGATCCGTATTTAATAGTTTTATTGTTGAATTTTTTTGTTGCAGTTTTTTTGTTAAATTATCATAGAATTTTTTTGATGTTTTTGTAGAAATAATACCTAATTTAAAATAAGCTGGGACGATTTCAGTTAATGCATTCAAAAATGATTGTGAAAGAGGCATTTTTACAACTTCTATATATTCATGATTAACCTGATTGTCTGCTTGTTCATGATATCTTGTATCAACGAATAAATATATCTTATCCTGTGTGAATAAAACATCTCCTGTTGAACCTGTAAATTCCGTAAGATGATATCTTGAATTTATTTCTAAAAGATTATACTCAACAAGAAATTCATTTGTTGAGTTAACAATTAAACCGTCGATATCATTTTTAGATAGGAAATTTTTTAAATATTCTATTAATTTTACGTCCATTAGTCTTTTTTATCTGTTAAGTATATTAAATGATATCCGAATTGAGTTTTAATTGGGTTTGAAACATCGCCTACATTCATAGAAAAAGCTGCATCTTCAAATTCTTTTACCATTTGCCCCTTTGTAAAATATCCTAAGTCTCCGCCATTTTGACCTGATGGACATAATGAGACTTCTTTTGCTGCTTGTGCAAAATCTTTCCCATTATCAATTTCTTCTTTAATTTTTAATGCTTCAGCTTCTGTTTTAACCAATAAGTGACTTGCTTTTACATATGTTGTCATATTTTCTCCTATCTGATTTAAAATGACATACCAATTATTACTTTTTCTAAAGTATATCATGCCATTCTTTTTTCAGCAAAAAAAATATTTACAGGGATTATACACTATATGAATTTATCAAGAATTGTATATCGTATTTCGGCATTAAAAGAATTGAGGCAAAAAGTTTTTCCTCAAAAAAACTCTAATGTTTCTATGCAAAATTCTTCTAACGATACCTTTGAGATGAGTCTTTCTGCAAAACGAAATTTGCAGGCAAAAAAAATATTATCTCGTACAAAAAAGTTTGATATTGATTCATATAATTCCCTTTCCAAGGCCGAAAGGACAGTTTTAATGGCTACAAGCCTGCATGTACAAGATGCGGCAAAGCAATCAGTTAAAATGGGACTTGCTGTAAAAAAACATTTGGATGAAAGATTTGGTGATGGTAATTATGTTTTTGTTAGTATCGGAACTTCACCAGCAGGTATTGGACGGGTTCTCGAATTTATGGGAGTAGAGACAAAATATATACCTATATCTGGTCTTAGTTTCTGTTCTCAAAATGATTATTATAAAAAGTTTGTTCCTCTATTCCCAAAGTATATTGACTTTCTTGATAATCAAGGAATTTCAAAAGAAAAGATAGAAGCTTCAGGAAAGACATATTTATTTTTTGATTATACTCGTTCAGGTAGGTCATTAAAATTATTTCAAAAAATTATGCGTGAATATTTTGGTATAGATTGTAAAAATATAAAATATAAAAGTTTTGATTATGAGTGTTATTCTTCTTCAGCAAAGAAAATTGATCCTGAAAAATATGCTGTTGATTATATAGATTTTTATGTTGATAAGGAACATATTTCAGAATTTGCTGGAGTTGATCATCTTCCGTTATGGGAATTAGATAAGATTGAACGTTGCAAAACTTTTGAATCGGAAAACTCTAAAAGATTTAATTTCTTGATTATTGATATGTTGAAAAGAAAAAAGTTATTAAAATATAATCCGAAAAATAAAAACACTTTATAGTATTATACTATAATAATCTAACACTATGGTTAAACGTAAACAGGTATTTTTATGTCGAAGTCTGTAAATTATATTTTTTTTTCTTTATTAGCAATTTTTTGCTTCGTATTTACATTCCTATACTTAAAAAATGAAAGTCCGATATATGCTTGTGATTTGTTTGATCAAAATCTCTTTTATTATGATTTCGGTAATTTACTTTTAAATAATCCACAAGAATTTTTTAAAGAATTTTTTTATTCAATATATTCCTTAAACAGAAATCCCTTTCTAAATGTATTCTTATTACCTTTCTTTTTTATTTTTAGAGAAAGCAGATTTGGTTATATTTTGGCTGTTGAGATTATGTTTATGCTTCCAACAATGTATTTGATTTTGAGCTTGGTAAAAAAGTACTTTATATATGAATCTTTAGTTAGTAGCAAATTATATCTTTTTTTATTATATTCATCCATTTTTCTTTTCCCTATGATATGGGTGTCTGTTTTATCCGGAATACCTGATATTTGCGGTGTTATTTTTATTTTATTTTCTTTTCATTTGTATTTCTTAAATAAATTTGATAATAAAATTTCGTTTAAAGTTATTATTCTCTTGGCAATTTTATTATATTTATCTTTCTTGGTAAGAAGGTGGTATTCTGTTGTAATTTTAAGTTTTCTTTTGTCTATATTTATTGAAAATGTAATTAATTCAATTATTAATTTTGAGAATATTAAATCTTTCTTGAAAAAGAATTTAATGACTATATTGAACATATTAATAATTTCAATGATAGTTACTGTATTGGCTTGTATTTTTCAATGGAATTACGTTCGGTCTATATTTAATAATGAAATGGCTGAGCGAGCTGTTTATTCTTTAAATTACAGCCAAATTCCTTATTTGACATATCAATGTTTGGGATACTTTTGCATTATCTTTTCTATTTTGGGTATTATTTTTAATACAAAAAATCCTAAAGTCAGGTTTATTGTACTTAATTTAGGTATATACGTATTCTTATTTCTTGTTGTTATGAATAATCAATTATTGTGGATTAATCATTATTTATACATCGCATTTTGTATTGTTATATTATATATCTTAGGTCTATCTTTTATTTTAAAAAGTATATCAAACAAAATCTTAAGAAATTTAATGATTTTATTTTTTGTAATTTTTAATTTAATAAATTTTCTTACTTTTTATTTATTTGAAAAACCTAGCTTCTTAGAAGGAGTATTACCAACAAATCAACATCATCCAGCTAAAGATATAAATTATGAAAAAATTTCAAGGTTATTGGAATATTTAGAACTTCAATATTTAAAGAATAAAAATATCAAAGTTGTGCAATACGGATTAAATAAGTCATCTGGATATTATCAATTTAGAAGTATTTCACCCAAAAGTGATTTCGCAAGAAATAATATGCTTCCAGAAATTGTTTTGGATTCAGATATAAAAGATATAAATCAAAATACAGATTACATTATTCTGTTATCCCCATTAGGTCTTTTCACAGATAAAATTCATAGTGCTAAAGTTATTGAACTATCTAATCAACTTTTAAATAAATATGGAATAGGAAAAAAATATGAATTAATAAAAAACATAGATTTAAATGGAGAACAGCCTGCAAATTTAAAATTGTATAAAAAAGTTAAAGACTAACTCTTTTTTATGTATAATTGTTTCTATGAAGAAATTATATATAGAAACTCTGGGCTGCCAGATGAATAAGTCAGACAGTGAAAGGATTGCAGGAATTCTTTCTCATTTTGGTTATGTCGTGACAGATGTTGAAAAAGAAGCTGATTTATTCATTATAAATACATGCAGTATTCGTCAATTGTCTGCTGATAAAGCATATAGCAAATTGGGAGTTTGGGGAAAATGGAAAAAATCTCGTCCTGAATTAAAGATTGCTATTTGTGGTTGTGTTGCACAACAAGATAAAGAAAAAGTCAGAGTTAGGGCTCCATATGTCGACTTGGTTTTTGGTACACATAATATTTACCAATTACCGGAATTAATAAAAAAAATTGAAAATAATGAAAAAGTTTGCGCTATTACAAATAATCCTGTTGTTTGTAATCAAAATGATTTTAAAATATTAAGAAAACAAGATTCTGTTAATGCGTGGATACCAATAATTGAAGGCTGCAATAATTTTTGTACATATTGTGTTGTCCCTTTTACAAGAGGCAGAGAAAGAAGCAGACATCCTGAAGAAATAATACAAGAGGCTAAAAATATAATAAAAGAAGGTTTTAAAGAAATTACCCTTTTAGGACAAAATGTTGACAGTTACGGAAAAGATTTAAAGGATAAAAACATTACTCTAGCTAATCTTTTGCGCGATTTAAATAAATTAGATGGAGAATTTCGCATTCGTTTTGTTACTTCATATCCTTCAGATATTACTGATGACTTGATTAATGCTGTTGATGAATGTGATAAAGTCTGTAAATATTTTCATATTCCTATGCAATCTGGGAATTCTCATATACTTGCAGAAATGAATAGGCATTATTCAAAGGAACAATATTATGAAATAGTTTCTAAAATAAGAAATAGATTTCCGGATGTTGCCATTACTAGTGATTTTATTGCCGGTTTCCCAGGTGAAACAGAAGAAGAGTTTCAAGATACTTTAGATGCAATTGATGAATTAGAACTTGATTATTCAAATACTGCGGCATATTCTCCGAGAATATTTACTAAAGCTGGAAAAATGGTTGATAAGTTTATTTCTGAAGACGTTAAGTATGAAAGATTAGAAAGACTTAATGAAAAAAATCGTGAAGTTTGTTTAAAATCAAACGAAAAGTTTGTTGGAAAAGTACTTAATGTTTTAGTTGAAGGTAAAACTGAAAAAGAGGGAATTGTTGTTTTAAACTCAAGAGCAGGTAATAACAAAATTGTACATTTTGTTGATGATACAAAAAATATTGGTGATTTTGTTAATGTTAAAATCACAAAAGCTCAGACATGGTGTTTATATGGCAAGTCTGTATAATTAATTTTCTATATTAGCATTCTATATTCTACTTGTGTTTAGTTTATTATTTCTGGCATGTTGTGTTAATCTTTAGTTATGAGAAATTTCAGAAAAATAATTCTAGTTTTAGTATTTGTTCTATTTATCATGGTCTCTTGTTTTAGAGTTGATAATGGCGGTCAGAATATTAGTTCAAAATTTAATAATAGTAATGAAAGCATAAAAGAAACAAAAATCTACAAGCCATATAATACCTTATTTTATGATGGTATAGATTATAAGATGTCTAGATCTCCTGTTGGAAAATATGGTGGGCAAATAGTTTCTTCCACAATAGGTGAAGGACCAAAAACTTTTAATCCTTGGGTATCAAAAGATGCTACTTCATCTCAAATCGGTGATTTATTATATGACTCTTTGTTTACAACTGATCCTGATACCGGAGATGTTATTCCAAATTTGGCAAAGGAAATGACAGTTTCTGATGATTTAAAAACATATACTATTAAATTGCGTAGAGGAGCAAAATGGAC
>CALUQL010000024.1 GCA_944322895.1 Candidatus Gastranaerophilales bacterium | reverse complement strand
TTTACAAAATAAAAATACAAGTTGTAGAATATTAGTAAATAAATACAGACCAAACGGACTTGGAGATAAATATTAAATGTCTAAAAATATAGTTAAATTTATAAAAGGTATATTAATGTTTTTAGGTATATTGTTTATAATTGAGTGTATTTATTTTGTATTTATATTAAATGATAAAAAAGATTATTGTCTTGATAATAATATATGTGAAGAAGGATTAGAAATAAATACTGAACACGGATTATTAAAAATAAATAAAGAAAACTGCGAAAAATACGGTTATAAATGGTATACAGAAAAGAAAATGTGCGATTTTAATATAGTCAAACAAAACAAAAAACATGAACATTAAAAAGTCTGCAAATTGTTATGAAAACCCATAAGTTGGGTTTGACTACTTTTTCCAAAATCTTTGATTTTGTTTTATTTTTTCTGTTGAATTAAACCCAAACCTACATACTATATAAATTACAGTAAAAATTATTTAAATTTAAAATTATCTATATATATAAACAAGCACAAACAACAAATGCCCAGAGCAAATCCACCTATTACATCAGTAGGGAAATGAACTCCAAGCCAAACTCTTGAAAATCCTATAGCAATAATCAATATAGACAAAACAGAAATTAATGCAATTTTCAAAATTTGATTTTTAACATATTTATAAACAAAATAAATTAACAAACCATATAAAACCATACTCATTATACTGTGCCCCGAGGGGAAACTATAATGTTTAACTTCAATCAAACGCATTTCTATAGGCGGTCTCGGTCTTGCTATTATTATTTTTATATAAGAATATAAATATTGAGTGATAGGAAGAGCTAAAAGAAAAATAATAAAATCCTTATACTTTTTACATATTAAAAATATCAAAGCAACTATCCATACTATATAATTTCTTATAATTCCATATGCTAAATCAGTAATAAAAACAGGAACTTTTAATGGAATTGCAGCTAAATTTTTCTGAATAAAATTAATTATTTTTAACTCATAGTTTGAAATATAATTATGTTTATATACTATAAAAGCCAAAAATAAGAATATAATTAAACTAACTAAAAATACAATATATAATTTCTTATTTTTCATAAAACAAATATCCTCTAAACATAGATAATTTTATATTTTTTAGATACTACTTTCAAATTATTAATAAAAAAATTACAATTTGTTTTATTTTCATTGCTATTTTAGTATCATATTAATATGAAAAATTCAAAAGTAAGATTAAATAAATATATAGCCGCCTGCGGATATTGTTCAAGAAGAAAAGCTGATGAATATATTGAAGCAGGAAAAGTTCGTGTAAATGGAGAAATCGTTTCAGAACTTGGTTTTATGGTCAGCACAAAAGATAAAATTACTATAGAAAATAAAATTATAAAACCTGAAACTTTAACATATATTCGTTACTATAAACCTGCAGGATATATCACTACAATGGACGACGAAAAAGGAAGAAAAACAATTTATGATATTCTTCCTGAAGAAGTTCAAAACTTAAAACCGGTAGGCAGATTAGATAAAGATTCTACAGGATTATTAATTTTAACAAATGATGGAGATTTTATAAATGATTTAGCCCATCCATCCATAAAAGTACCAAAAGTATATAGAGTTACAGCTCAAGGAAAGTTGAATCTTAATGATTTAGAAATAATGGCAAAAGGTATAGAAATAGAAAAAGACAAAATTGCATATGCTGACTCCAGAATTATAGACTTTGAAGGTAAAAATACAGTTTTAGAAATAGTGCTATACCAAGGCTTAAACAGACAAATTAGAAAAATGCTGGATTATATTGGACACCCTGTCATCTCACTTAAACGACTAAGTATGGGACCAATTGATTTACAAGGACTAAAAAAAGGACAATTCAAATACCTTAAACCAAAACAAATTCAACAAGTAAAAAATTATTTAAAAAAGCTTTCAAAAGATAATAATAAATAATTAATGTTATCCTTTTTATTTGTTTTTGGTAAAATTAAGACATAGGAATTTAGATTATGTTATTAGAATTTTTATACGCAAAAATACATAGAGCAACCGTAACAGATGCTAATTTAAATTATGTAGGTTCAATTACTATAGACGAAAATATTTTAGATAAAGCAAATCTTTCAGAAGGACAAAAAGTAGACATCCTTAATATTAATAATGGCGAGAGATTTCAAACATATATTATTGCAGGAAAAAGAGGAAACAAAGACTTTTGTCTAAATGGTGCTGCTGCAAGAAAAGCACAAATTGGCGACAAAATAATTATTTGTGCATACGCAATGATGACAAAAGAAGAAGCTAAAACTTTTAAACCTACAATTGTCCAAATTAATGACAATAATGAAGCAGTTTAACTTTCTTTTAAGAATCTCTGTACACGAGTATTCATTGATTCTTCTTTTATTTTCCAATCACCATTGTAGTCTTTGCCAACTATAAAATAAGCAGGGATTTTATAGTCACTTGTAGATGGCATTCTCATTGCTACAATTTTATAGTCTTTCCCATGAGGGAGTATCTTAACATTAAAGTATTTATTTTTATATTGTCTTAATCGAGCAAGCTTACTGGATTTTTTTGCCTCACTTTTATATCTTTCCAAAGGAATATTTACAGATTGTTTACTGCCGTCAGGCTTTTCAACAACACGAAAAATTTTGGCATCATTACTATAATAGTCAAAATAATCACAACTATAACTATTTGCAGCTTCAACATATCTATTAAAAAAAGACTGAACATCTTGAATATCATTCGCAGAACTTTTTAAAAAAGAAACAATAAATAAAAATAAAACCAAAAGAACTTTTTTCATAATTATTCCTAAATAAAATAGTAGTAACCACTAAATCAGAGGTTACTACTATTTTTTATCTAACTATGAAACTATTCAATAGTATAGTCGGTTAATTCAGGAGCACCAAACATACCTTCAATTTCTTCCAAAATAGCAGAAGGTTTTCTGGCATTGTTCTTCTCAGCTGCACGTTTTTGAGCTTCTCTGTCTTTTTCTTCTGAAGCATTTGTTAAGTGGTAGAAACCGGTACCTGCAGGAATTAATCTACCAATGATAACGTTTTCTTTTAAACCTCTCAACAAATCACGTTTTCCTTCAACTGCTGCTTCTGTAAGAATTCTAGTTGTTTCTTGGAATGAAGCTGCTGAAATAAAGCTTTCAGTATTCAAACTTGCCTTTGTAATACCAAGAAGAACAGCTTCGTATGTTGCTTCTTGACCACCGGCAGCTCTTACTGCTTCATTTTCTTGTTCTACAACTTTAAATTCTAAGAATTCACCCGGAAGAAGTTTTGTATCTCCTGATTCAAGAATTTTTACTTTCTTTGTCATTTGACGAACAATAACTTCAACATGTTTATCAGCAATTTCAACACCTTGTGAACGATATACTCTTTGAACTTCATCTACAAGATATTGTTGAGCTGCTTCTACACCATTTAATCTTATTACGTCATGAGGATTTAATGGACCACCGGTTAAAGGCTGACCAACTTTAATATCTTGTCCGTTTGCAACAATGATATTTGAGTCAATAGCATATTTAACTTCTTGTCTTCCTAAATCACCATTTAAGAATAAACGAGGAACATCATCTTCTATTTCAATTTCAGCTTTACCTGCATACTCTGCAACTACCGCAGAATCTTTTGGTTTTCTTGCTTCAAGTAATTCTTCAACACGAGGTAAACCTTGAACGATATCACCTGTTTTTTGTCTTTCGAATACCAATGTAGCAATCATATCACCACGGTTAACAAGTGAACCGTTAGCTACCTGTAACATTGTACCGGGGCTGATTAAATATGGACGACCAACTCTTAATGTAATTGAATTCTTATCTGTATCAACAACTAAACCTGATACAGTTGAAATTTCTCCACCAGCAGAAATTACATTATCCATCTTTACCAAATCACCCTTTTTAACTGTTGGTTTAGATTTCAAATCAATTTTTGTTTCAGAACTTGAAGAAACTAATAATAATCTTCTTACATCTTGATTGTTATCCTTAATACTAGCAACTGCATCACTTATAGCTAAAACTTGTGTTTTTGCAACAGGTGTTCTAGGCTCAATTGTTTGTCCATCTTTAACAAGCAATTCTGTTTGCATTGAAGCAGCTGTCTTAGATGCACCTTCAACTTCTCTTCTTACAATTAAGTTTTCAAGTACAACAATCTTTAAATTATTGTTAGCATCTAATTCAACTTGACCTTTCAAGTGGCTTAAATATCCATCCATTTGAAGAACTAAGCTTGTTCTTGTTAATACACCACCATCAAGATTTCTTACTCTTGCACCATCTTTATATTGTAATTGAGTAACAGGAACTAAATCAATAGCTTCATCTGTTGATTCAAATTTAATAGATACATCTTTTGTATCAATATTAAATCTTTGAACAGGTCTTACTAAGATTTGAATAGGTTGGTTAGAAATAGATTTTTCATCTAAAGCAACAACACCTAAATCTTCTTCTAAGTCATCAATTTCAATATTATCTTTTTCATTGTCTAAAATTGTAACAATTGAATCTTCTTTAACTTTAATTTTTGGAGCGATTTCAGTACCGGCTTTTACAACTTCGCCTTCATCAACTTTTAATTCGCCGATTCCGCCTAAGTTATATATTTCACCAGGTCTTATTACAACTTCGTGAATCATATCATTGAATTCTTTTATTTCAACAATACCATCAATGTGTGAATATAAGTCTTTTACAACTTCAGTACCGGCAGTAACAAATGTACCTGATTCTACCATTTTCAGTGCTGAATCTTTATTTACTTGATGAATTTCATCAGGAATAAATATCAATTCACCAGGTTTTGTAATAATTTGATTTTCATCAACTTCTATACCGTTATATCTGATTTCACCGCTTGAAGGAACTGTATATTCTTCATCAATTAACTCGGCAATTATCATACCGCTTTCAACGACTGTATCAATCGGAGCTTTAACGATATATTTTTCACCTGTTTTATCAACTGTCCAAATTTGTTCTTTTTTAGTTTGTTCAAATGTTGCATTTGAAGCAGAAATAGATGCAATTACAATTGTCAATTCTTTACCTTTAACAATTTTCTTAATCTTCTTTCCGTCAAATTTAACATCTTCAACAACAAGGTTATCTCCAAGTCTAACTTCACCGCCGTGTTCAGAAATAACATGGATTTCAGCTAATTTTTCGCCTTCTTTTACAGCTTTACCATCTTCAACAAGAATAGTTGAACCGCCGGGTAAATTGTAAACATCGCCGCCTAAAACCCAAACAATGCCATTTTTACTTGCTGTTCTTGAAATATTACCTTGTCTGTCTTTCTTTTCATCTGCTACGAAATCTTCAAATACGATTTCACCTGATAAATCAGATGTAATATCTTTTGTAGCCTTTTCTGTTAAACGGCTGCCGTCTCCGCCTGAAGCAGGTTCATAAATAGCGATTTTATCGCCTTTCTTAATTTCCTGACCTTCATGAACATAAAGAATAGCACCTGAAGGAATATGATATTTCTTAACTTTTGAACCTGTTTTAACTTCCATATCAGATTCTTGAACTGTAATAGCAACGTTATCACCATGTCTTGTTCTTAAGTCTCTTGTAAAGATTTTTGTTGCAACTACACCATCGACATCAGCAATGATTTCTTTCATCGCACCGGCACCTTTGAATACACCACCGGTGTGGAATGTTCTCATTGTCAACTGTGTACCGGGTTCACCAATTGATTGAGCCGCGATAATACCAATTGCTTCACCAATATCAACTAATTTTTGAGTTGTCATCGCCCAACCATAACATTTTTGGCAAATACCATATTCAAGTTCACAAGTTAATGGAGAACGAACTAATAATTGGTGTAAGTCAAGAGGTTTAATTTTTCTGATATCATTTCTATCAATTGTTGTACCGGCTGGTATTACAACATTTCCTTCTTTATCTTTGATATCTTCAGCAATTGTTCTTCCCAATAATCTTTCTGTTAATGGAGCAACAACTTTTTCTCCATCAGAAATATCACTCATCATAATACCGCGAGTAGTACCACAGTCATGATCACGAATAATTACATCCTGTGCTACGTCAACTAAACGTCTTGTCAAATAACCAGAGTCAGCTGTTTTTAACGCAGTATCTACAAGACCTTTTCTTGCACCATATGATGAAATAATATATTCAGTTACTGATAAACCTTCTTTGAAGTTAGATTTAATAGGCAAGTCAATAATTTGACCTTGAGCATCTGCCATCAAACCTCTCATACCAACCAACTGTGATACTTGAGATAAGTTACCTCTAGCTCCTGAGAACGCCATCATATATACCGGATTTAATCTGTCAAAATTTTCAACAACTTTCGCAGTTAATTTTGATGTTGTCTCAGACCAAGTGTCAATAACTTTTGTATATCTTTCTACTTCTGTAATATCACCTTTTAAATATCTGTGAGTAGATTTTTCAATTTCTCTTTCTGCTTCATTTAAAAGTTCTTTCTTATCAGCTGGAACAGAAAGGTCTGCAATTGAAATTGTAGTACCTGATTTTGTTGCATATTTATAACCTAAGTTTTTAAGGTTATCAGCTAAAGTAGCTGTCTTAGCACCGCCAAATTCAAGGTATATTTGAGCTAATAATTTATTAATCGATTTTTTATTCACCTGCTCATTGATGAAATCAAACGATTTTTTTGTATTCTTACGTACGATTGTATCCATGTTTTTTCACCTTTACTTAAGTTACTATGCAAAGATTGCATTTCTTACTGTTTCATTGAAGATAATTCTTCCTACTGTTGTTTCAAGTCTGTCGCCGTGTTCGTCACGAACTACGATTCTATCATGCAATTTTATTACACCTGTTTCGTGAGCGGCAATTGCATCTTCAAAACTATAGAAATATTTCATTGGTTTACTATCATCTTCACTATCCATTAGTGTCAAGTAATACATACCTAAAACCATATCTTGAGAAGCAGCAATAATAGGTTTACCGGTAGCAGGTGCCAATATGTTATTTGTAGCTAACATTAACATTCTGGCTTCTGTTTGCGCTTCTATTGATAAAGGAACGTGAACTGCCATTTGGTCACCGTCGAAGTCAGCATTGAATGCTGTACATACCAACGGATGTAACTGAATAGCACGACCTTCAACTAATACCGGTTCAAATGCTTGAATACCTAATCTGTGAAGTGTAGGAGCACGGTTCAATAATACCGGATGTCCGTCAATTACTTCTTCCAAAATATCCCAAACTACAGCTTCTGATCTTTCAATTTTCTTCTTAGCTGATTTGATATTTTGTACATAACCTCTCTCGATTAGTTTATTAACTACAAACGGCTTAAATAATTCAATAGCCATTTCTTTTGGTAAACCGCATTGGTTTAATTTTAATTTTGGACCAACTACGATTACTGAACGACCTGAATAGTCAACTCGTTTACCTAATAAGTTTTGACGGAAACGACCTTGTTTACCTTCAATAATATTGCTTAATGATTTTAAAGGTCTGTTGCTTGGTCCTACTACAGTTCTTCCTCTTCTACCGTTATCAATCAATGAGTCAACTGCTTCTTGAAGCATTCTCTTTTCGTTTCTAACGATAATTTCTGGAGCACCCATTTCTAATAATCTTAATAAACGGTTGTTTCTGTTTATAACACGTCTGTATAAATCGTTTAAGTCTGATGTCGCAAATCTGCCACCGTCTAATTGAACCATTGGTCTCAAATCAGGTGGAGTTACAGGCAATACATCCATTATCATCCAAGTTGGTTCTGTGTTACTTTCGATTAATGATTCTACTAATCTTAATCTTTTTATCAACTTAGCTTTTCTTTGTACACTGCCTGATAAACCTGACAATTCTGCTCTGATTGATTCAGCCATTTCTGTTAATGAGATTTCTCCCAATAATTCTTTAATAGCTTCAGCACCAATACCAACTTTTAATTCAGAATCTTCATGTTCTAACATGAAATCTTCATATTCTTCTTCACTTAATAATTGATATTTTTTGAATTCACTATCAGCCGGATCAATTACAACATAATTATTAAAATAAATAACTTGTTCTAAGTCTTTTAATGTCATATCAAGAAGAAGACCCAAATAACTTGGAATTCCTTTTAAGAACCAAATATGGCTTACAGGAGCAGCAAGTTTTATGTGTCCCATTCTGTGACGTCTTACTTTTGAGTCTGTAACTTCAACACCGCATCTTTCACAGATGATACCTTTGTGTCTGACTCTTTTATATTTACCGCAGTAACATTCCCAATCCTTCGTAGGTCCAAAGATTCTTTCACAGAATAAACCGTCTCTTTCAGGTTTTAACGTACGATAGTTAATCGTTTCAGGTTTTGTTACTTCACCATACGACCATTTCAATACGCGTTCAGGTGACGCAATACTGATTCGTATATAATCAAAATAATCTATGCTTGTAGACAATTTTTTATCTCCTTTAACTTTAATGTTTGTGTTCTAACTTCCCGTAAAATTTACGGGAAGTTTTACACTTTATTCTTTGAATGAGCTTGGTGTTTCTAAAAAGTTAATATTTAACAATTCAGAATCGATATCAGAAAGTATTCTCTTTGGAGCTGCCTTTCTTAAATCATCAGTATCTGACATTAAATCAACTTCTTCACCGCTCTTCTTAGATACTGATATATCCAAACCGATACTTTGTAATTCTCTTACAAGTACTTTGAATGATTCAGGAATACCAGGTCTAGGAATATTATCACCTTTAACGATTGCTTCGTAAGCTCTTGAACGACCGTTAACATCATCTGATTTAATTGTTAACATTTCTTGTAATGTATAAGCCGCACCGTATGCTTCTAAAGCCCAAACTTCCATTTCACCGAATCTTTGTCCGCCGAATTGAGCTTTACCACCTAAAGGTTGTTGTGTTACTAGTGAGTATGGTCCTGTACTTCTTGCGTGTATCTTATCATCTACTAAGTGAACTAACTTCAAGAAGTATGTTATACCAACTGAAACTGGTCTATCGAATGGTTCACCGGTTCTTCCATCATATAATGTAACTTTACCGTCTTCACCTACCCAATCACAGCCGGATTCTTTTATACCTCTCAACAATTCATATTTTGTTGAAATTTCTGATTTGTTTTCACCATACATTTCGTCGAATGATGGAGCTTCATAATAATCACCTGTTAAATATGAAGCCAAACCAAGTAAACATTCATATGTTTGTCCAACGTTCATACGAGAAGGTACACCAAGTGGGTTTAATACAATATCTACAGGAGTTCCGTCTGGCAAGAACGGCATATCTTCTTTTGGAAGTATTCTTGATACGATACCTTTGTTACCGTGACGGCCTGCAAGTTTATCACCTACTGATACCTTACGTTTTTGAGCGATATAAACTTTAATTAATGTATTAGCACCAGGTAAAAGTTCATCGCCTTTTTCTCTGTCGAATACTTTTACATCGACTACACGACCACCTTCACCGTGAGGCACTCTTAATGAATTATCTTTAACATCTCTAGCTTTTTCAGCAAAGATAGCTCTTAAAAGTTTTTCTTCCGGCGGATGTTCTGATTCACCTTTTGGTGTTACTTTACCAACGAGAATATCATCAGCATATACTCTTGCACCAATACGAACAATACCACGTTCATCCAAATGTCTTAAAGACTCTTCAGAAACATTCGGAACTTCTCTTGTTATTTCTTCAGGTCCAAGTTTTGTTTGACGCGCTTCAATTTCTAATTTTTCAATGTGTAATGAAGTAAAGATATCATCGTGTACGCATCTCTCTGAAAGTAAGATAGCATCTTCGAAGTTATATCCTTCCCAAGGCATATAAGCAACTAAAACGTTTTTACCTAAAGAAAGTTCACCAAAGTGAGTTGAAGCACCATCGGCGATTACATCACCTGCTTTTACTTCCATTCCTTCAGATACAATCGGTTTTTGGTTGATACATGTATCTTGGTTACTTCTTACATATTTCATTAATTGATATTTATGTAATTTGCCGGCTTTATCTTTAATCCAGATTTCTTCACCGACTACTTTTACAACTGTACCGTCTACATCAGATACAACTACCATACAAGAGTCTTTTGCTGCTCTCTTTTCTAAACCTGTTGCAACTACAGGTCTATCTGTAATTAATAAAGGAACTGCTTGACGTTGCATGTTAGATCCCATCAATGCACGGTTTGCATCATCGTGCTCAATGAAAGGAATTACTGAAGTAGCAACTGAAATTACCTGAATCGGTGAAACCCCCATATAGTCAACACGTTTTGACTCACCCATTGTAAATTCAGATTTATAACGGATAGGTACGTATTGAGCTTTTATACTTCTGTCTTCATTTAATGTCAAATCAGAAGGTGCTACACGGAAGTTTTCTTCTTCATCTGCACTCATATAACGTACTTCATTTGTAACAACACCATCTTTAACTGCAAAGTATGGGGTTTCAATGAAGCCATAATCATTAACTCTTGCGTGAGTTGCCAATGAACCTATCAAACCTGCGTTTGGACCTTCAGGTGTTTCGATAGGACATATTCTACCGTAGTGAGAAGGGTGAATATCACGAACTGCGAATCCGGCTCTTTCTCTAACCAAACCACCAGGTCCTAAAGCTGAAATACGTCTTTTATGTGTTAATTCAGCAAGTGGATTTGTTTGGTCCATGAATTGTGACAACTGTGATGAACCAAAGAATTCTTTTAATGATGCAATTAATGGTTTTGTATTCAACAAATTCAATGGAGTAAGTGTTTCTGAATTTTGAAGAGTCATTCTTTCTTTAACGATTCTTTCTATTCTTGATAGACCTACTCTGAATTGGTTTTGTAACAATTCACCAACACTACGGATTCTTCTGTTTCCTAAATGGTCGATATCATCACAGCTTCCTTCGTCATATGTTAAATTAATCAAATATTCTACAGCCGCAACTAAGTCTTGAATTGTCAAAGTTCTTTGTGTTTCAGCTATGTTCAAGTTTAATTTCTTATTTAACTTATAACGACCAACTCTTCCGATATCATATTTTTTATCATCGAAGAATCTTGATTCAATAATTGAACGACCGCCTGCAGCTGAAGCAGGATCACCAGGTCTTAATTTTTTATAAACTTCAATTAATGCATCATCTGTAGTTTCAGTTGTATCTTTTTCTAATGTTTTCTTTAAGAATTCAAAGTGAGTGAATAATGTTTCCATTTCAGAAACTGTGATTCCTAAAGCTTTTAATAATGTTGTTGCTAATATTTTTCTGTTTTTATCTATTTTTACGTAGATTATATCATTAGCATCAGTTTCTATTTTTAACCAAGCACCTCTGTTTGGAATCAAAGTTGCATTGAATAAACGTTTACCTGTCGGAGAGATTTCTCTCTTAAAGTATATACCGGGTGATCTTACGATTTGTGATACAATAACACGTTCGGCACCATTTACAATAAATGTACCTTTATTTGTCATTGTAGGTATATCACCTATATAAACTTCCTGTTCTTTTATTTCCCCTGTATCACGGTTTACCAAACGTGCCATTACCCTTAATTGTTTTGCGTAAGTAGCATCGTGGATTCTTGCTTCTTCCAATGAATACTTCGGATTATCGAAAGTATAATTTGGTAGAAAATGTAATTCCAATCTACCAGTATAGTCTTTAATAGGAGAGTATGAAAGAAATTCTTCTTTCAAACCTTCTTTTAAAAACCACTCAAATGATTTTTTCTGAATTTCGATTAAGTCCGGCAGATCATCCAATCTTGTTTTGGGCATGCCCATCGGAGTTACTCTCTCAGAATATTGTTTCTTTGACATTCATTCACCTCTCATTATGTGGTGTACTACAACTATATAAAATTTAACTGTTTAATTACCAATTTTTCGGACAAGGCTACTCATAGCCATTATAAAATGATACTTGCTAAAACATGCCAGTCAAGAAAAATTAGACGTTTTAAAAGATTTTTTTAAACAATTGTTAACAATATATCTTTTTCTTTTTTTTGTATTGGTCAAAAATCCCAAAAACATTGGCTTTGCCTGTCAAGTCCTAACACAAGAATAACTATTTAAATTCGCAAATCACTTAAAATTACATAATCAGTGTTAAACTCAATGATTTTGGGATTTTTTACCAAATTTTTAAATTTATATTACAAATTATAATTTTTTATATCTTTTACTGAAAATTATTTTCCTTTTTCGATTATTGTTAACTCTCAAAATTAGCAAAAAACATAATTAAATGATATAATTTTTGAAGTTATGGATATTAAATCTTTTCACTTGAATAAACAAACTAAATACATTTTAATTGAATTATTGTTGGGGTCGTTAATCATTGCCATAATTGCTGTGTTTGCAGTGAATCATATTCAAAACAAAATGGATAGAACATATTCCGGATTCGCGCAACTTATGACAAAAACTTTGGCAATACAAACATCTGCATTTGAAAGATTTCCATTAAAAGAAAGGGCAAGACTTCTTGCAAATGAATATAAACCTATTCTAGAAAAAAGTAATGATATTTCTTTCATAGAATATAAAAATAAAGACAACATTATCATATATTCTTCTAAAAAAGATTTTCCTATAGATGATAAAAACACAGCATTAAATGTAAGTTCACCAATTATATATAGAGGAGAACTTACTGGTTATGTTAATGTCGGAATGACAGGTAATGGAATAAAAACAATATCTTTAACAACAAAAAAATCTTTATTCGGGATCTTCATATTAACTTGGCTTACTTTTGCAATAATTTTGCTCTTGAATATTTTTCTCTTATCAAAAGAACTTAGAAAAATTTATGACGGAGTAAGGCAAATTGCAATAGGTAAATTCGGATATAAATTAGAATCCAAAAATATGGCGGAATTAACAGAAGCTTTTAATGATATGTCTAACGTATTATCAAAATACGAAGAACAAAATATTGAACAGCTCACACTTGAGAGAAACAAATTAGAAGCTGTATTAATGAGCATTATTAACGGTGTAATTGTATGCGACAATTTTGATAATGTTGTACTTGCTAATTCTATGGCATTAAAAATGTTAGACATCGACGAAAATCAATTTATAGGAACCAAAATACAAGATTTTATCGATTCTCACGATCAAAAATGTTTTGCTGAAAAAATTGAAGAATTTAAAGATACTCCATTAAATATAATTGAACAAAAACCAATTGAATTTAATATAGAAGCTGGTAAATTAACCATAAAATCAATGATTTCCCCTATGTTTTCAAAACAGCAGGATTATGTGGGCTATATTATTGTACTTATCGATATAACAAGAGAGACTGAAGTTAATAAATTGAAAAATACATTCATTTCAAATGTTTCTCACGAATTAAGAACACCTGTAACGGTATTAAGGACATATATTGATACCTTGTGCAACAATGCTGATGATTTTGATGAAGAAACAAAAAAAGAATTCATGCAAACTATTGATACAGAGGCAAAAAGACTCCATTCTATGGTAAATGAAATTTTGGACTTTTCAAGGTTAGAATCAGGCAATGTAATTCTGAAAAAAGAATACTCAAATCTTGTTGAATTAATACAACAAAATATAAACTCTATAAAAATTTTGGCAGATGAAAAAGATATAAAAATAAATTTCGAACAAGAAAATAATATACCAACTATACCAATAAATGTTGAAAGTATGGATAGGGTTATAAGAAACCTATTATCTAATGCTATTAAATATTCATTAAACGGCAAAGATATTTTAGTAAAAATAAAACAATCTGATGATAAAAATTTTGTTGAGTTTTCTGTAAAAGATAACGGAATAGGAATAGCAAAAGAACATTTAGAAAAGATATTTGACCGATTTTACAGAGTAGAAAATGCAACTCACACAATTAAAGGCACAGGCCTTGGTTTGCACCTTGTAAAAATGACTGTAGAAAAACATCACCATGGGAAAATAACAGTAACAAGTAAGGAGAATGAAGGTTCTTTATTTACGGTATATCTTCCTGTTAAAATAGATGAGAGTGAACTGGCATAAAATAATATTTAGAAACCTATTACTTTTTCTTCCTTTGATTATGCTCAATTATTCCATCGTAGAAATAATTCTTACCTACATATTTATACATTCCTCTTGATATATATAAGAAATAATGTGTTTGTTTTTTATAATCTATACCGTCATTTTTTCGATTATAACAATAATCAGATGGAATATAACTATCCATAGATCGATTATGTTCTTGACTTAATTTCGTTTTAAACCATCTTGTTGAAAATTCATAATTCATTGGCATTGATTTAACAAACTCATCAATTTCTTCTAAAATTGACATATTTCATCCTTTTTATAAATATTTTGATTATATATTAACATATTTAGAATTTATAAATTTATGTTTTTTCAATTCTACCTAAAAGTTTAATATTTTAGTTTTAGTTTTAATTATAATATCTTTTCAAAAACATCTTATGATGGTTTTGAAAAATGCAACTCTTTATGAAGTTTCGTAATTTTGTTTATAGAAACAACGTCAAAGCTTTGTCTGTTTGAGGACGAAGTCCGAGTTACAAAGCTTTTGGTTGAAATTAACAAAATCGAAACGGAATATTAAGTTGCTAGCCTTTTGGTACTTTTCTGCAATGAGAAAAGTACAATATAAAATTATTTGTCTTCTTTTATTATAAGTCCATTTAATTTTTCAATTTCATTAAATAGATAAAAAAAAACATAGCTCACACTTTTGCATACAGCTATATACCTTTTCTATATCTATAAATTCATCTTTTAATCGTTTTAAAAATTCTGGATTTTCTTTTAACCTTTCAAAACTTATTAATAAAATATTTGCTCTTATTGAAATAAAAATTGCCTGTGTCCATGACTTTTTTAGTGTTTTTTCTATTATTTTCATTAAACTTTTTCCTTCTGCAAAGTTTTTAACAATGAAATCAGTATGTTTTTCTATAATTTCATTAAAATTTTTTTCTAATTCTGATTTGTTCATATTTAACTCCTTTAATTTTTGTTACAACTAAAACGATAATAAGAACGAAAACACGTATTATAACACGTTAAATATATCAAAATACGATTAATATGTCAATAAAACGATTAAAGATATAATACTAATATGACAGTAAGAAAAGATATAAAAGTTTTATTAGCTGAAAGCAATGTAAAATTAAAAGATTTGGCAGTTGAAATGAGTGAAAAGATTGGCAAAAAAATTACTGCTGACAATATTTCTCAAAAGTTAAGAAAAGGCACCTTAAGATACGACGATGCAATGATTATTGGTGATATCTTAGGTTATGATTTAAAATTTATCAAAAGAAATTAATCCAATTTAAACTGTTTTTGGTAATCTTCTTTTCCTTCAATATTACTTTGTTCGTCTTTTAACAGTATAAAATTTTCCAAAACTAATACATCTAAGTCCGTATACATAAAACATTTATATGCATTTTCCGGAGTATTAACAATTGGTTCTCCTCTTATGTTAAAGGATGTATTTACTATAACTGAACAATCTGTAAGTTTTTTAAATTCATTAATTATATTCCAATATCTGGGATTAATTTTTTTTGAAACCGTTTGAATTCTTGCTGAATAATTTACATGAGTTATAGCAGGAAGTATAGAACGGTAAGCTTTCAATTTATCAATACCTTTATAATTTTTTTCTTCTTCGCTCAATTTTGTTTTAATACTATCCGAAATTGGCTGAGTTAAAAGCATATAAGGTGATTTTTTTCCTGTTTTTATATCAAAGAACTTTTCTACATCTTCTTCCAAACAGCTTGGTGCAAACGGTCTGAAAGATTCTCTTTTTTTGATTGCAAGGTTTAAATTCTTTTGCATCTCTCTGTTTCTCGGATCTGCAAGAATACTTCTGTTGCCTAAAGCCCTTGGTCCATATTCCATTCTGCCTGCGAAATGTCCTATACTTTTTCCTTCAGAGATATATTTTGCGATTACCTTTGTTAATTCTTCCTCTGATTCGTATTTTGTATATTTAGCTTTAAATTTGTTTAATGTCTCTAATATTTGTTCATCAGAGTATTTGGGTCCTAAAAGGCTTCCTTCTTGAGAATCATTTGAATTTACAATTCTTTCATTTTTAAGAGCCATATAATAAATTGCTAAAGCTGCACCCAAAGCACCACCTGCATCACCTGCCGCCGGTTGAACCCATATATTTTCAAAGGGGCCGTTTTTTAATATATTTCCGTTAGAAACACAATTCAAAGCACAACCACCAGCAAGACAAAGATTTTTTAATCCTGTTTGTTTATATACATAATTCGCCAGTTTTAATATAATTTCTTCCGTAACTGCTTGTAAGCTTGCAGCAATATCCATATCATTTTGCGTTAATGCAGTTTCTGGCTTTCTTGGCGGACGGTTAAACAATTTTTCAAATTTTTTATTAAACATATAATCTATTGTACAATAACCAAAATAATCCTGATTAAGCCAAAATGACCCATCTTCTTTTACATCAACCAGATTTTCATATATTAAATCTTTATATATAGGTTCCCCATATGGAGCAAGTCCCATAACTTTATATTCCCCGGAGTTAACTTTGAATCCAAGGAAGCCGGTAAAAGCACTATATAAAAGTCCCAATGAATGAGGGAATTCTATTTTCTGCTTTATTTCTATTTTATTAGCTTTACCAATACCCCAAGTGGTAGTATCCCACTCACCAACTCCATCCAAGCACAAAATAGCCGCTTCTTCAAATGGAGAAGGGAAAAACGCACTTGCACAATGAGATTCATGGTGAGTTGTAAAATATATCGGACACTTTAATCTCTTTTCAAAATATTTATCAATTTGAGATGGAATAAATAATTTTGTATTTAACCAAACAGGCATAGCATTTATAAAACTTTTCATACTATTTGGTACATATGCCATTGCTGTTTCCAAAATTCTTTCAAATTTAACAAAAGGCTTTTCATAATAAACAACACCATCAAGTATTTCGGGAGTTATACCAGCTTCTTCCAAACAATAATTAACTGCATTTATAGGGAAATTACTATCTTGTTTTATTCGTGTAAAACGCTCTTCCTGAGCTGCTGCTATAATTTTCCCATTTTTTATAAGTGCTGCCGCGCTATCATGGTAATATGCACTAATTCCTAATAAATATGTCATTTCACCTCTAAAATTGATACTCGTAATCTGTATTTTTATTTTCATTATCCAGCCAATATGTCTCAACATTTGGCTTTTTTAGTCTTAATCTGTCTCTTTTTACAATTTTCATTAATACCCCTGTAGGTAAAACAGCAACAAGATAACCTATCGCAAGAACAACTATTGCAATATATTTTCCTAAGAAACTGCCAATTTTATCTAATAGTTTTTTAAATCTTACTGAAAAATTCTTTGACACGAAACACAATATTGCCAAAATCCAAAATATGGTTAGAACTATTACAGCTTGATTTACGTGCGAATGTCTATAAAGGATTATTGTTGGGATTAAAGGCAATAAAGTAAGAATTATTGCAAGTTTTTTATACTCATTTATCTTCATATATTACCCTATATTATTGTATATATGAATGGTGACACAGGAGAAGTTCCAACTGCTATTAAAAAGATTAAAAGAATTAAAAATAATATTACAGGAACTATCCAATAAGCTTTTTTGCTCCATAAAAACTTAAATAATTCTACCAAGAAATTTTTTCTTTTCATTTTTTCTCCTCTATACCTATTTTTTCAATAAGGGCATTTGCCTGTTCATGTTCAGGTAAAATTCTCAATATTTTTTCAAGATGATTTTTAGCAATATCATACTCTTTCTGCATATATTTGCATTCTGCCATACTGTACATTACAGATAAATTATTTGGAATTGCTAAATTTACCAAATTCAACAATGCATAAGCTTGATTATATTCACCAATTTCAAGGCTGACCTTTGCAAGAAGATTAGCTATCTCAGTATTTGGAGATATAGCATATGCATCTTCCAACAATTGTTTTGCATTATAATAATTCTTTTCGCTGAAATAAACTTGTGCCAAGTGAAACAATACTTCTACATTTTGAGGTTCTATCTCAATAGCTTTAAGTAAAACATCTTTTGCGCGCTTAATCATATTCATGGAAATATAATTGACTGCAACTCCTAACATCATATATACAGGCAAGTATTCATTTTTCAAAAGTTTTAAATATAATTTCTTTGCTTGTCCAAAATCTGCCATTAAATGAAAATAGTTAGCATATTCAAAAACAACATAGATATTATCCGGAGCAAGTTTATAGGCTTTTTTAAAGTATTCAGATGCTTTATCAAAGAACTTTCTTGATAGATAGATAATAGCCAAATCTTTATACGCAAGAACATAGGACGAATCCAATTTAATAACTTTTTTAAAAACATCTTCTGCTTTATCTGTTTCATTAGTTTTGGCACACAAAACAGCATATTCATATAAAACGTTGACATGCCCAACGCCAGAAGCAATCAAGTCCGAATATAAAATTTTAGCCGCTTCATTTCTTTTTATTTTTGTATACAATGCGGCCAAATGAAGCTTTAATTGAACAGAATTCAAATTAAATGTTAATAATTTTTCTATAATTTTAATTGCTTTTTCTAATTCCTTATTTCCTTCATATGCACAAGCTAAGTTATACTGAATATTTTCTTTATCTGGAACTATTTTGAGAAGTTTTTCATAAGTTTCTATTGCCTCTTTATAATGCTGTGATTTCAAAGCAGCCATTGAATATGCAATCAAATATTGTTCTTTTTGAGCTATTTCACAAGTTTTTTTCAAATATTCATATGCATTCTCAAACGAATACATAGAAAGATATGCCATTCCTATATTATAAAGAGCAGATAAATCTTTCGGATCTAATTGTAATGCTTTATTATATAATTCAATCGACTTTTGAACATTTCCAGATGAAAAATATGTCAACCCAAGTTTATTAAATAGTCTTGAATTATTAGGTTCAATTTCTACGGCTTTCTCAAGGTATTCAACTGCCATAGAAAACTTAGTAATTTCTAAAGCTGCAGTTGAAAGTATTTCATAAATTTGAACATCATCACATCCTAATTCAAGCATTTTTTCTTCCAATAGAAAAACATCAGAGATTTTCTTTTGTTTTATAAAAGTTATAGCAAGTGTTTTATATGCATCAAGATAATCACTTCTTAGTTCAATAACCTTTTTTAACAAGGATTCTGCTTTATCAATATTCTCTTTACTAAGATATATTGTAGCCATATAGTACAAAGAAAGAGCATCATCAGGATTCATTTTTAAAAACTCATCAAAATTTTTTAAAGCCTCATCCAAACAATTAAGATTCACATTACATAAACCTAAAAGTTTTACTAGTTCGTTATCTTGTTCATTATTATTTAGAGCTTCTATAATAAGTTTTTTTGCCTTATCATATTCTTTTTCTTCTATAAGTTGAATTATATTATTTTTATCCATAAATTTCATATCCATCCTGTGTACAATTATATCAAAATAAGAACAAATCACAATAAACTGTAATAATTGAAAAAAAAGCATTTTTGTGTTCTAATTGGTTAGATTAGGTTAAAGGGGAGACATATAATGACAGAAAGAACATTTATAGCAATCAAGCCGGATGGAGTAAAAAGAAATCTTATTGGCAGAATTATTACTAAATTCGAGGAAAAAGGCTATAAAATTATAGGATTAAAACTCCTTTTGCCTACATTGGAATTAGCAGAGAAACATTATGCTGAACATAAGGGAAAACCATTTTATCCTCGTTTGATTGAATATATTACGTCAGGGCCAATTGTTGCAATGGTTATTGAAGGCGACAATGTTATTGCCGAATCAAGAAGAATGATGGGATCAACAAAACCAGAAGAAGCTGAAGCAGGTACAATTCGTTTTGAATATGCAATCAATAAAGAATATAACATTATACATGGTTCAGACTGTGTAGAAAGTGCTGAAAGAGAAATTGCAATTTATTTCAAAGAAGAAGAACTTTGCCCAAACTGGACAACAATGTTAGAGATGATAATGAACAATGGGAAATAAATATTTTTCGTTTGAGCTTTTAAAAGAAGATAAAAAAACGGGCGCAAGAGCTGGTATTTTTCATACTCCTCACGGGGATATTGAAACGCCTATTTTCATGCCTGTTGGAACTCACTCAAACGTAAAAATGTTAACGAAACACCATTTAGAAGAAACAAAAGCTCAAATAATTTTATCAAATTCATTCCATTTATTTTTAAGACCGGGGAATAAGCTTATAAAAGAATTTGGCGGACTTCATAAATGGATGAATTGGAATAAGCCAATATTAACTGATTCCGGAGGATTTCAAGTATTCAGTTTAGCACATTTGAACAATATTTCAGAAGACGGTGTTAAATTCAAAGAACCTAAAACAGGGGATGAATATTATATAAATCCTGAAATTTCTATGGAAATTCAGCAAGATTTAGGACCTGACATAGCTATGGCATTCGACCAATGTGCACCATATCCTTGTTCATATGAAGATGCTGTAAAAGCTATGGAAAGAACACACCGTTGGCTTGAAAGATGTTTTAAAGCTCATACAAGAGAAGATCAGGCTTTGTTTCCTATCTGCCAAGGTGCATTTTATGATGATTTAAGAAAAGAAAGTGCAAAAGTTGTATCTTCATATGATGCTGTCGGTTATGCAATTGGTGGAGTAAGTGTTGGTGAACCTAATGATTTAAAACATCATTTAGTTGAATATACAGCACCTTTATTACCAAGAAATAAACCAAGATATCTGATGGGTGTCGGAACTCCTATTGATTTACTTGAAGGAGTTAAAAGAGGCGTTGACATGTTTGATTGTGTTCTTCCGACCAGAAATGCCCGTCATGGTTCTTTCTTTACTTATGAAGGAAAGAGAAATATAAAAAATAAACAATTTGAAAAAGATCCTCTGCCACTTGATGAAAAATGTGATTGTTATGCTTGTCAAAATCATTCAAAAGCATATATAAGACATCTATACAGGATGGGAGAAACTAATGCTCAAATTCTTTTATCTATCCATAATACAAGATTTTTAATCAAATTTATACATGATATGAGAGATAGTATATTGGAAGACAGATTTGAAGAATTCTATAACAAGCATATAAATAATGCTTAACTTTATCTTATGCCTAATATGCAAAATATATTAAAGAAAGTAAATTCATAAAAAACAATAAAACAGTATTTTTCTATACAAATATGCTTTAAAAATTCCAAGTCTAAATACACTTGAATTTTCTTTGTTAATTTTTATAAAAAATGAACTTTTCCTTAACAAATTTATAGAATCATTGACTTTACATAAAACAAAGGAGCAAGTTATGTTTATAAATAGGATAAAAAATATTATAGCAACAAAACAAAAGCAAAATGTAAAAGACGAAGAAAATAATAAAATTAACAAAAAATCTAAAACAAAAGATTCTAAGAAAAAATTATTACTTACATTAAGTTGCTTAGCAGCTGCAGGCTATTTATTAATTCATAATACAAAAGCCGATAATTTACAAAAACCAAATATGCCAAGTGATAACCCTGTTAAAGGCAAGGGCAACAAACCTGATGCGTCCGAAACAATAACAAAAGATGAATCAGATTACAATTCAGATGAAATAGCTGATTGTGATAATGATGAACCTAAAATCGACCCCGGTTATGATGGATTAACAAAAGTGCTTCTCGCAATAGGCGTAGATGGGAATATATATGAAATTTATGAATTATCAGATGGTAGATTAATTTATCCCGCAGACTATCATTTCCCAAGAGGAAGAAGTATAAATGAGCTTGCATTTGATAGAGAACATCACGATTATGGTATACTTGGAGTTTCAAAACCTATTAGCTCAAATTATGGAAATAATAATTCAGTAGCTGATGATATTTACACTTTTGATGCTAAAAAAGGATATAAAGAAACTCTTTTACATGAAATTGAAAAACTTCCAACTGGTCAAAATCTTTTAAAAGAATTATATAGTCCAGAGCACGAAGAAATATATGATGCAATATTTTCAACTGAAAATATTAGTCGTTTTGACCTTGAATCTATTTACTATAAGGAAATGCCATCAGAAAGTGTTCTTCGCATAATATTAAAAAGATTATCAGAATATAAAGAAAAGCATACAGAAAATGATATTAATTCTCAGTTCATAGCAAGCATTCAATCTTCGATACAAGAAAGACTTCAATCTATACAACAAGAACGTGATGTTATTGAAGTAAATGTAACTGAAGCTGAAGAAGATGAAGACGAAGAAGAATATCAATATGGATATAATGATGAAGCAGAATATGAATATTGTTAATTCCTAATTGGTTTTTCATAATAAAAAAGAACGGATAAAAATATATCCGTTCTTTTTTATATAAATTTCTAACTTACTTCGTAACGAGCTCCATTTCATCCTGAGAAGCATATACACAGTGGCAACCACAGTCAACATGGATAACTTCACCTGTAACTCCTGATGATAAGTCAGACAATAAATATAAACCTGTTTTACCAACATCTTCAAGAGTAACATTTCTCTTTAGTGGAGCTTTAAGTACAGCCGCTTTTAGCATTTTACCAAACCCATCAATACCTGAAGCAGCTAATGTTTTAACAGCACCTGCTGAAATACAGTTAACTCTTACACCATGTTTTCCTAGATTTTCTGCTAAATATCTTGCAGATGATTCTAATGCAGCCTTTGCAACACCCATAATATTATAGTTTGCAACAACCTTTTCACCGCCTAAATATGTCAATGCTAAAATAGAACCGCCTTCATTCATAATTGGTTTTGCATTTCTTGCTAAAGAAACAAGAGAATATGCACTAACCCCCATAGCTAAATCCCAACCGGCTTTTGATGTGTTAATAAATTCACCTGTTAAATCTTCTCTATTAGCAAATGCAACAGCATGAACAACAAAGTCAATCTTTCCGTATGTTTTTTCAAGTTCAGCAAAAACTGCTTTTACTTCATCTTCTTTTGTAACATCACAAGACATTATAACTTTTGCATTCATTCCTTCAGCAATAGGACGTACTCTTTTTTCCATAACTTCACC